>NZ_JCBCDA010000102.1:0-119828 GCF_059865615.1 Petrocella sp.
TTCGATTATTACAAAATCAAAATGACTCAAACCACGATTAGCTCCATTGCCTGATACTTTGAATCTCCAGTCGCCATTTGATAATATAGTGTAGGAAACTGTAAAGTTAATAAAATTGTTGGCACTTTTAATGATTGTCTCTTCGTTAGGACCATCTATATCGCCTGTTTCATATGCGCCACCTGCTTTAATGGTAAGAGCTAATTTGCTTGCAACCCAGCTAGATTTAGGTGTCATAGTGAAAAA
Organism: Petrocella sp.; assembly: GCF_059865615.1. Taxonomy (NCBI): domain Bacteria; kingdom Bacillati; phylum Bacillota; class Clostridia; order Lachnospirales; family Vallitaleaceae; genus Petrocella; species Petrocella sp. Next base: position 247 of record NZ_JCBCDA010000102.1, read on the forward strand.
GGCATAATCACCACTGTCTTTTAAATCGCCGCTGATGTCATCAAATTTGAAATCAAAATCTTTGCCATCCCATTCTTCGGTGAAGGTTAGTGTTAGTTCATTAGCTGCATGGCTCACCAAAGAATTAAATCCATTGCTAAGTATCAAAGCGAATGCTAAAACCGATGCTACGACAACTTTAAACGTCTTTTTCATAATAAATCCTCCTCTGTAAACGTATGTTTGTTTAAAGAAAAGTCGGTTGCACTAATTGCTTCATGTATCTCAAGTGCCCACATGCAAGATACACTTCTTTGCATCTATTTCTTTTGAATAAAAATATACTACCTAGCTACATTGACATGTTGATTATTTGACCAGTCCCTTAATTCAAGAATATCATTTTTACTACCTTGTAAAGCACTATGGATGAGGTTCATCAGTTCAAGTTCACTTCTGAAATGAATCTTTTCACCGGTGTCAATCCAATGAATCAAGCCTTGATAACTAAAGTGATCTTGATGATAGATTGAAACTAAGAAATTGGTGCTTCTTGTGGATTGTATTTTTTGTTTTTTCATTTTCTAGCCTCCTATATAGGCTCTGCCTATAGGAAATATCAACTGTATAGGACTATTATATCAAAGTGTTGTGACATATGGCGCACACCCTTGTGACATCCTTGTGACACGAAAAACACAGGTAATTGGACGCATAAGAGGCTCTACCAATGTGTCGGTAGAGCCTCTTATTGTAATTGAATTGAATAAAGCGAGATTAAGAAGTACTATGAAGCACCGATGTTTTTGGCCTGCCCCCAGTCGCGCATGGTGTTGCTGTTTTCTGACTGGTTTGCTACGGCACTGTTTATGAGTGTCATCAGTTCAAGTTCGCTTCTAAAGTGTATCTTCTCTCCAGTGTCAAGCCACTGAATTAAGCCTTGGTAGCTGTAATTGTCGGTATGATATATTGAAATCAAAAAATTGGAACTTCTTGTTGGTTGGATCATTGGTTCTTGGGACTTAATACGCGTCACATTTATATACCTCCTAAATCAGGTATGCCTGAAAAAAGAATCGGTGAAATAGAGTATAACAAATGACCGTTTCAAAACTGTTACAGCGCTGTTTAGAGTAATGGGCTAAGGTTCATTTCAGATTTCAAACGATCAACATGATGGACCGATACGGTTGGGGCAAGGGACATTTTTTTAAGAACTCTTTTTAAGATTGTTTCAGTTAGGCATTCATCCACACCCGGCAGTAGTATGACCATTTGCTCATCGTTCCATTGTGTGAAGGTGTCACCTTTTCTTAATTGGGACATGAGTAATTCTTTTAAAAGTCGTATGCGGTGATCGCGTTGGGCTAAGGTGTCTTTGCTGGAGAATTTAAGTGTAAGGACACCTATACTGAAGTCTTTTTCACTGCGTTCGCTTCGGCGTCTTTCCAGTTCATAAATAGATTTAAAAACTTCCGGTTCACAATAAAAGGCATTTTCAATAAGAACATTGGATTCTAGAACTTTCATGAGATCTGTTTCTGTATAAAGTGACTGCTGTGTTTGAAGTAGCTTTTTATAAATGGCTTTCATTTCGTCAGAAGGTTTGATGCCCATCTCACGGTCATAGAATTCATTGATGTACCCATAATGGTCAAAAGCTTGACGCTGTTCACCAATGGCAAGTAGAGCGTCCATAAGGTTAAGATGAAAAGTCTCTTCATATATATCCATTTTTATAGCTTTATGACATATTTTAATGATGGTATCATAATTATTTTGAGTTTTTAAGATCTTGATGGCACTGTATACAGCTTTGATAAATAATCTTCTATATTGATTTCTGACAGGAAAAACCCAATGTTGGTCAGCACACTCTGGTAAATAATCCCCAAGATAGAGGTCGATTGCTTGAAGATATAATCCTAGAGCCAACTCAGGATGAGCATCGTTTGAAGCATCGCCTTCATGTAAAAGGATCTCAAAGCGGTCAGCATCTAATATGAGTTCGATTTGGTTGTTCCATTTGTAGTAGCCGTTGGTATAGAGGAGTGTGGTTTCATAATCATTTTTTCCATCTTCTTGTAAAGTTTGCCTTAGGCGATGCATCTGTCTACGAAGTGTGCTTCGTGGATCGCTGTATTCTTCATAAATCCATAATTGATCCATAAGTGCTTCGGGTGTAAATGAACGATCTCTATGGGTCAACATGAACTTATAGAGCTCCCATATTTTTTTTGAGGTAGAAGTAGACGTAATTAGAGAATCGTTATCCTTAATTACATCAAAACGTCCCAAGGTATATACGGTATAAGTATGCTGTTGTTTGTATTTAGTGTGCTTTGATTTAGTCATAATAGACCTCACAGAGTTATTTAGTCATATACTCTATTTTAGCATTATATGAGGAATCTAGCCACAGTAAAATTATAATTACTTTTTGCAATGTATTAACGTAATCGGTATATTGTATGTGAGATAGTGAAACTTAGTTTTGACCCTTTAACCATAATAATGGTTAGGAGAATAACTCATGTAGAATGATTTTACATGAAGATGTAGATGACGATAATAAACGTTGATTTTAATTGAATTTCTTACAGTGCTATGGTAGTATGATAAATAATTCAACTTATGGGAGGAAACTATTATGAAACATCAATTTGGAAGATTTGGGGGGCAATATGTCCCGGAACCGGTCATTGAAGCTTTACGTGAGCTTGAGACGGCTTACGAAGCGGCTATTGTAGATGAGAGCTTTATCAAAGACTACAAGTACTATTTAAAAGAGTATGTAGGACGGGAGAATCCTTTATATTTTGCAGCGAACTTAACAAGTAGATTGGGTGGGGCTAAGATTTACTTAAAACGTGAAGATTTGAATCATACAGGTGCACACAAGATTAATAATGCTATCGGGCAGATTCTGTTAGCAAAACGAATGGGTAAGAAGAAAATCATTGCTGAGACAGGAGCCGGTCAACATGGTGTGGCAACGGCTACAGCAGCGGCTATGTTTGATATGGAATGTGAAATCTATATGGGCGAAGAAGATACAGTTAGACAGCAGTTGAATGTTTTTAGAATGGAACTTTTAGGCGCTAAAGTAGTGGCGGTTAAAGAAGGTACCAGAACCTTAAGTGATGCTGTGGATGCTGCTATAAAGACATGGGTAGAACGCATTGAGGACACCTTCTATCTGCTCGGTTCAGCTGTTGGGCCACACCCATATCCAAGTATGGTCCGTGAGTTTCAAAAAATCATCGGTGAGGAAGCCTTGGCACAGATACAGGAAAAAGAAAAAAGACTTCCGGATTATTGTGTCGCTTGTGTAGGTGGTGGTAGTAACGCCATTGGCTTATTTCATGCCTTTTTACCTTATGAAGAGGTTGGCATTATTGGTGTAGAAGCGGCCGGTTTGGGCGTTGAAACCGATATGCATGCAGCAACAATGGCTAAAGGTAAAGAAGGCGTTATACATGGTATGAATACCATCTATGTTCAAGATGATGCCGGTGAAATCAGCCCAGTCTATTCTATTTCTGCAGGCTTGGATTACCCGGGTGTCGGTCCTGAACATGCCTATTTAAAAGATACTAAAAGAGCAGAATATGTGTCTATTACAGATGAAGAAGCTGTTAAAGCTTTTCTATACTTGTCTCAGACAGAAGGTATCATTCCGGCTATTGAAAGTGCTCATGCCATAGCCTATGTCATGAAGATGGCGCCAACATTGTCCAAGGATAAGATTATTCTTGTCAATCTATCAGGACGAGGCGACAAAGACGTTCAAGCCATGGAAGCATACATTGCAGAAAACAATGTCGACATTATACAAAAAGAGAAAATTTGATTAAAGTAAGAATAGTTAAGATGTCAAAACTATAAAGTGAAGCTTAGTTTTGATCCTTTAACCAAAAGGTTAAAAAAATAGAACCGACAAATTGACAAAAATTTAACTAAACCATATAATATTAATGGGTTATAAATTTGATTAAATGATACGTTTGGATTTCGTATATTCAGTAAAGCCTAACTGACATGAGATTTCTAGCTGTTATGGCGTATGCCGCCACCAGTACGTTTTGTTTGATTGAGGTTTATAACCTTTTTTCAGGCTTCTTTAACCATATCATGAACCTATGTCGTGACATAAAATGCATTTTAATAGTAGAGGTATCATTATAAGGGCTGATATAAAAGAAAATAGTTCGATAGACCTATATATAATGTCGAAGGACTAAGAAGTATGGTATAATAGATGGATAACTTATGCTCATTATTATATCCTTGTTGGTTGAGGTGAATGGAATGAAAGAAAAAATAGATTATGACAAATTTAGACGTTTAATCTCTTCAATACTCTACCAAGACGAAACAAGTGATACGATCTTGTCTGATTTGGCAGGAGTGTCACTTGTGTTTGGAAGTATGGAAAGCATAGTGCTTGATTTATGGAAAATCAGAGAAACGATGCTGAAGATGCGTGATGGCGTGATATCTTTTGAAATAGGAGGAATAGGACCGATTTTTGAGGCCATCAAACAACTTCAGACAAAATTACAATATTTAAACACACAGATGGAGGCACTTTCGGAAGGAGATTTTTCCCAAGATACAGATTATTTTGGAGAGTTTTCAAGCACCTTTTTGCTAATGAAGGAAAGACTTTTGGAAGATATGGAAGCCCTTGAGCGAGCAAGACTCACTGAACAAGAATTGAAGCAACACTTTAAAACGATTTTTCATATGATTCCTGAACCTACAGTGATTACAACATTGAACGATTTTCGTATTTTGGATTACAATAATGCCTACTTAAGCAATAGTGGATATACGGTAGAAGATATTGAAGCTTTAAGAGAAGATAGCATTTATATTTATACCAACGATTCAGAAAAAAGAGATCTTATTAAATCGATGCTGAATGAACAAGGTTATTGTGAGAATATTGAAGTTAAGTTCAAAACAAAAAATGATAGAATTAGAATTGGCTTGGTTTCAGCCAGACTTTATATGATAGAAGATGTTACGATGGTGGTTCATGTTATTCGGGATATAACTCTACTTAAAGCCTATGAAAGATCTATCAAAGACAGGGAAACTCAGTTGGAACTCATATTTGAGAACTCACCTATCGGAATCATACAATACAACCCGGAAGGCATGATTCTAAACATCAATCAGTATTTTTGCAATCTACTGGATGCGACAAGGGAACAATTGCTCAATCTAAATATGTTGGAGCTTCCGGATAGGCATCTGGCACAGGTGATTGAAAAATCATTAACAGGCACTACGGCTGTTTATGAAGATCTTTACAAATCAACCATTACAGGTAAAGAAGTTTATGTACGTGCAACTTTTGCTCCGGTGTTTGATGATTCTGGTATTATGACAGGTGGAATAGGTATTGTTGAAGATTATACAGAGAGAAAAGCAATGGAAGAAGAAATCAGAAGTTTATCTGTTACAGACAAATTAACGCAACTTTATAACCGTTTGAAAATAGATGAAGTATTGGAAATGGAATTAGAGAGAGCAAAGAGAACCAAATGGCCATTTGCTGTTATATTACTTGATATCGACCATTTTAAGCATGTCAACGATAACTTTGGACATCAAACTGGTGACAAAACCCTATATGACCTATCTAGATTAATGGAGAAGAGCGTGAGGGAGATTGATATACTAGGACGGTGGGGTGGAGAAGAATTTATTATTATTGCGCCAAAGACGGATATGCAAGGCGCCTTCATCCTAGCAGAAAAATTAAGAAAAAAAATTGAAACATATAACTTTGAAAAAATCGATACATTAACGTGCAGCTTCGGTGTTGCCATATGGGAAGATGATAAAGAACCTGCATCTCTTATATCAAGGGTAGATAAAGCATTATATAAGGCTAAAGCAGAAGGTCGTAATCGAGTTGTAAAAGTATTAAAATATGGTTAAGGCGTCAAAACTATATAGTTGAACTTTCACCTACCATATGTAGTTATGAATGTATCAACGTAATCTACATATGGTAGGCGAATTTAGTGAAACTTAGTTTTGACCCTTTAACCAAAATATTGAGATTTGCAGAAGAATAATGTGTTAAACAGATACGGTTGCTCTTAAAAACTGAGTTGATACTAAAAACTTAAAATAGAAGCTAGAAGGCAGAACAAAGAGGCTACGCCTCGCTTTGCAAAGCAAATTGTTTCGGCAGGAAAGATTCCCTTGATTGTTAATGTGACGCTCCAATGCATTAACATAGCATAGACTTTCCTAGAGAACAAAAAAAGAAAAGGTTTGGGCCTTTTCTTTTTCATATCATAAATGAAAAGTGTTAGGAAAGACATCGTGAGAATGCTATAATAAAAGAGGAAAATAGGCTAATCAAAAAAATTAGACAATATAGAGTTAGACAATGCATTATGAGGAGGGAATGAAATGGCGGTACTGGTTACAGGCGGTGCAGGATATATTGGTAGTCATACCATAGTTGAATTATTGGAAGCATCTATAGATGTGGTGGTGGTAGATAACTATATCAATAGTAAGCCGGAAGCCCTAAATAGGGTCCAGGCTATAACAGGTAAAGATTTAACTTTTTACGAAGTAGATCTCTTAGACGAAAAAAGCATGGAAAAGGTTTTTGAGAATCATGAAATTGAAGCGGTTATTCACTTTGCAGGGTTAAAGGCGGTTGGAGAATCGGTTGCCTTACCCTTAAGCTATTATCATAATAATATTACCGGTTCTATAATACTTTTTAAGCTTATGCAAGAATATAATGTCAAGAAATTGGTATTCAGTTCTTCTGCAACGGTTTATGGATTAAGCAACCTATCGCCGCTAACAGAAAACTTGCCTCTTAGTACGACCAATCCTTATGGTACAACCAAGTGGATGATAGAAAAAATCTTGCAAGATATTTACCATGCTGATTCAACATGGCAGATTGTATTGTTGCGTTATTTTAATCCCATTGGCGCTCATGAAAGTGGTCTTATAGGAGAAGATCCAAATGGCATACCCAACAACCTCATGCCTTATGTAACACAAGTCGGCATTGGAAAAAGAAAGCAATTGGGTGTTTTTGGAAAAGATTATGATACACCGGATGGTACGGGTGTACGTGATTATATCCATGTGGTGGATTTGGCAAAGGGCCATCTGAGTGCCTTGACCTATATAACAAAGCATAAAGGCATTGAAGCCATCAACCTAGGAACAGGAAATGGGCATAGTGTTTTAGAGGTTATTAAGACTTTTGAAAAAGCCAATAATGTAACTATTCCATATACCTTTGAAAAAAGACGTCCCGGTGATATTGGCACTTGTTATGCAGATGTGAGCAAGGCGAAAAAGTTATTGGGATGGGTAGCAAAAAGAAGCCTAGAAGATATGTGTAGAGATGCATGGCGTTGGCAAAGCATGTATCCGGAGGGTTATGTGAATGATTGATACACATATACATTTACTCCCTAATGTGGACGATGGTCCGAAGATCATATCAGAATCCATTAAAATGGCCAGGATGGCAATAGATGAAGGTATTACGGAAATGATTGTTACACCCCATTATAAAAGGCCGGGATATACAAACGAGAAAGTGCATGCGTCTTATGAATCACTAAAAAAAGAATTGATTAAACAAGACATAAACCTAAAACTGTATATGGGTAATGAAATCTATTTAAGTGAAGACAATGTAATGGACTTGATGGAAAAAAAGGCATATACCTTAAATGATGGTCCTTATGTTCTTGTAGAACTACCTTTTCGCCACTATTTTCCATTTCACGATGTCTTATTGCATCAATTACAATTAAAGGGTTACAAAGTTATTTTAGCTCATGTAGAGCGATATGAGGCGCTTATTCATCAGCCAAATAAAATAAAAGAGCTTGTGGATAGAAATATATATATACAGTTAACAGGAAATGCCCTACTGAATAAAAAAACAAAAAAAATCGGATTTAAATGGATAAAACTAGGCTTGGTTCATTTAATAAGTACCGATGCCCATGATACATCTATAAGGAAACCAACCATAAAAAAAGCATACAATCAGGTGATAAAAAAAATCGGAAAAGATGTTGCTGAGCTTATTTTTGTGGACAACCCCAAAGCAGTTATAAATGGTTATGATTTGGAAAGACCAACACTTACAGAAAATAAGATGAAGTTTTTGACACTTTAACCATGATTAAGTACATAAGATAAAACATACATGACAAATAATGATATTTTTTCAGAACTGTGGTAAAATGTCATTACATGTTAATTGTTTAAAAGCATAAACTCAATATTCCCAGTTATTAGATTTTCAAGGCGAATGAAGGGGCTAGCCAAGAATATAGAAACCATCCGGGAAAAAAGAGAATCCGATAGGTGAGGTGACCTGATGGGAAGTCTAAAATCAATAGAATTATATATTGCAATCGTTACAACTTTTATACTTGCAGTTTTAGCTGTTGCAATCACCTTTATTCTTGTTACTTTATATGATATACAAGATAGGACAATACTTATATCAATGGCTATAGCTATAAATGCCATACTCATGATTATATTTAACATATTGTTATCCGTAAGATTCATGAAAGCGACGAAGGATTTGAAGCAAGACTTGGTATTGAAGGATATTCTATATGATCTATTCCATCAGACTTCACTAAAGCATTCCATAGAAGAGACTTGTGATTTGATTCTTAAAGCAGCCATTAAGGCCATACCTTTTGCTAGGCGAGGTACAATTATGGATGTCACTAGTCCTGACTTGGTCCAGTTCAAAGCCTATGAAGGTTATAGCCTTGATCAACTAAATGGAATGAGACTTAGTTTGAAAAATACATATTTATATAAAGAAACAGAAGGCAAGATGGACAGAACCATTATCATTCCGGATACGGTATCATACATTAAAAATCAGAGTAAATCAGCTTACGTAGACCAGATTATTGAGGAAGACAGTGAAACAATTCGGTCAACTGTATGTACCCCCATCATGGTAAACGGTAAAGTTTTTGGTATGTTAAATGTAGACAGTTGCAAGTATGATGCTTTTACTCAAAAAGAAGTGGACATCTTAGAAATATTTGCCTATGAGGTTGGTCGGATGATTCGTTATACTCAAGTCATGAATGAGAACATATACTTGTCTAGATATGATGATATGACCAAAATCTATAATAGAGGTTACTTTTATGAGTTACACAAGAAGATGTATGGTAACCCGGCGATTAAAGACTATATTTTCATAGCAACGGATCTAAACAATCTAAAAGAAGTCAATGACACGTATGGTCATGGTATTGGCGACCGTTTGATTCGACATTTTACTAAAAATGTTTCAAGTTTATTAACTGAAAACTGCATATTTGGTCGTTATGGCGGCGATGAGTTTAATATATTATTGCCACATTGGACCAAAAATGAGGCCCATGCATTGATTGATAAGATTAATCAAAAGCTGGCGGATGATCCGATTAAGGCGGGTGAAGATGTGATTTTTGTTTCTTATAGCTATGGTGTCGTACAATGTCCTACAGATGAAAGTGATTACAAAGAATTAATCAAGCTTGCAGATCAAAAAATGTATGCCCATAAAAGAGAAATGGAAGCATAAGCGTAGTAAGTTAGAACTTGGCGCTGTAATAGATAGATCCTATAATTGAGTGAGAGGTGGCATATAATGCGTTATTTACCGGAAAAAACAGTTGAGTATCTTGAACGAAATGGGTACGACGCCCAGAGAGACCGTGATTGTTATCAGGCTCTAAAGAACTATCTTAAAGATGAAGGACACAAAAAGAATCTCAAGGATTTTTCAAAACATCTTCTAAACGATTATATGGCACTCATTGGCATGGTGGAGCTTCGCATGGAAGAAATGTCCCAATTATCAGAAACAGATGCAATGACACAAGTGTATAATCCAACGAAGATGCAAAATATTATAGACCATGAATGGTCAAGGGGAAAAAGATACCATTCACCTTTGTCTTTAATCCTTTTTGAAATAGATGGATGGGATGAAATAATTGCTGAGCATGGTTGGGATATAGGTCATCAAACCCTTTTGAAGTTGGTAGAGATTATTAAGTCAAATATTCGTACAACGGATGTATTGGGGCGTTGGTATGGTGAAGCTTTTATATTGGTTGTACCAACTACGAATAATGTTCAGGCTCAGCGGCTAGCACAAAAGCTTAGAAAGGCCATTGATGGCACAGACTTTGAAGAGCTGGGAAATCTAACCTGTTCCTTTGGTGTAGCGGATCGAGATGCAGCTATGGACGTGGATGATTGGGTCATAATATTAGAAATGGCTCTTAAGAAAGCTAAAGAAAAAGGTCGTAATTTGGTTATCGATTACGAAACGATTATCAATGAAGATGAATGAAACGGAGGTATTTGTATGAAAAAGAGTAAGATTTTTGGCGTAGCAGGATTAGCAGCGTTGGCCGGTGGTGGTTATGCGGCATATAAAACTATGACAAAGGTCAAGGTCCTTAAAGCAACTTACGATCAAGTAATAGCCTTTAACGGATCTGAGAAAAAGTATGAGACATTTGAAGGTGATTCTTATGCAGCCGTATTTGCCGGTGTAGAGATTGACCTTAGTCAGGCAGAGATGCTAGGTGATAGCGCAGTGCTTAGAATCTATGCTGAGTTTGCCGGTGTTGAGATTACTGTGCCTAGCGATTGGAATGTTAAAGTAGATGGTATAGCAGATAAGGCAGGGGTTAGCAATCAGGTGGATTATAGAACGGATGATACGACTTCTAAACGCTTGACCATTGATTATAATATTAAATTTGCGGGACTTGAGATTAAACGCGTTGATCTTGAGGATACAATAGAGATAGAGATTGAAGATGAACCGGAGTTTGATAATCCCGATATACGTGAGGCGGATGCCCCAGCGGAGTCGTAGAGTATACTAAAAGCCAATGCTATTATAGGTTGGTTTTTTTATATATTTTATTATGTGAGAATGATATAATATGATTATGAGAATGATTATTAAAAGGAGGTATGAGAATGAAGATATATACAAAAAAAGGTGATCAAGGCTATACCAGCAATATAAAAGGAGAACCAATCAAGAAGTCAGAGGCATTACTAGAACTCCAAGGAAGCATAGATGAAGCAAATGCAGCTATAGGTTATCTTAGATCTTTAATGGAGGGGGCGTATCCTGATCTTGAAGATAGGTTGCGAGATATTCAATATGCTCTTTTTAGAATGGGTAGTGATGTGACCTATGGTTTTACCCAAAAACTCATTATTGAAGAAGATGTATCAGTATTAGAGATGGAGATTGACAGAATGACCAGTGCATTTGGGCTACAAACAACATTTCTCTATTATAGTGGGCATCAAACAGCAACATATGCTCAACTGGCAAGAAGCATTATTAGGCGTGGTGAAAGGGCATTTGTAAGAGCTTATGTGGGTGATGATTATCCTATGGACTTAAAGTATTTGAATCGACTTGCGGACTATATGTATGCTCTCGGTCGTTATTTAAACCATATCCATGGCGTGGTTGAAGAAAAAATGACCATTAGAGGTGAGAAGGCTTAAGTTTCAATTTACTGCAGGATATGTTAAAATTGAATCTGGATAGGATCAGTAGAGGGGATGGCATTATTACAAATCGTGAACACTTGAATGAATTGAGGAAAAAAACATGACGACACAAGATGCGAAAATAGAATTTGCCCACTTACATGTTCATACTCAATATAGCCTATTAGACGGCTCAAGTAAGATTGATGAACTTATTGGACAAGTTAAAGATTTGGGTATGAAAAGCATAGCCATAACAGACCATGGTGTTATGTATGGTGTTGTAGATTTTTATGACGAAGCCATTAAACAAGGCATCAAGCCAATTATAGGCTGTGAGGTCTATGTGGCAAATCGAAAAAGAACAGATAAAGAAGCGGGTATAGATAACACCTATTATCATTTGGTACTACTGGCTGAAAACCAAGAAGGTTATCAAAATTTGATGCGTCTTGTGTCAGATGGCTTTACGGAAGGTTTCTATTATAAACCAAGAATCGATCTGGATTTACTAAGAAGTTATAGTAAAGGTATTATAGGGTTGAGCGCTTGTCTAGGTGGTCATGTGCCCAGTGAGATTCTTAGAGGGGATATGGCACAAGCAAAAGAAGTTGCCATGACCTATAATCAGATTTTTGGACAAGGTAATTTTTTCCTTGAACTACAAGACCATGGTTATGAAGAACAGCATCTTGTTAATAAAGCGTTAATCGAGATGAGCAAAGAATTATCAATTCCATTGGTTGCAACCAATGATGTGCACTATACATATAAAGAAGATGTAGAAGCCCACGATATTCTTTTGTGCATTCAAACCAATAAAAAGGTAACAGATGAAGACCGAATGCGTTATGCCGGTGGACAGTTTTACCTGAAGTCGCCTGAGGAAATGTCAAGACTTTTTTCTTTTGCTCCGGAGGCGCTCAAAAATACAGTAGAGATTTCTAGGCGGTGTCAAGTAGACTTTGTCTTCGGACAATACAAACTTCCCAAGTATGAATTGGATGAAAGCATAGATAAACGTATATACATTAAGGATATCTGTTATGAAGGTCTAAGAGAGCGGTACGAAAACGTAACTGAGGCACATGAGGAAAGACTGAATTATGAACTTAGGGTCATTGAAGAAATGGGCTTTATTGATTATTTTCTCATTACCTGGGATTTCATCAAATTCGCACGAGAACATCATATTATGGTTGGTCCGGGTCGTGGGTCTGCTGCAGGGAGTTTGGTTTCTTACTGTTTGAAAATTACAGATATCGACCCATTAAAATACAACCTTCTTTTTGAACGTTTTTTGAATCCGGAGCGGATTAGTATGCCGGATATTGATATAGATTTTTGTTATGAGCGTAGACAAGAAGTGATTGACTATGTTGTAGAAAAATATGGTGAGGACAAGGTCGCTCAGATTATTACCTTCGGTACGATGGCGGCTAGAGCTGCTATTAGAGATGTAGGACGTGCCCTTGACATGCCTTATAATGAAGTAGATAAGGTCGCCAAAATGATTCCCCAAGAGCTAAAAATCACCATTGACAAGGCATTGAAGATGAACAAAGAGCTTCAAAGTCTGTATGATGAAGATGAACAGGTTAAGTATTTGATTGATATGTCCAAACGTTTAGAAGGATTAACCAGGCACAGCTCGACCCATGCAGCTGGTGTGGTTATTTGTGATCGTGCTGTTAATGAATATGTACCTCTTAATACCAACGATGATGCGGTTACAACCCAGTTTACCATGAATACCTTAGAACGCTTGGGTCTATTAAAGATGGATTTTCTTGGTCTTCGTACATTAACGGTTATTCAAGATGCCATTTTAAACGTTAAAAAATCACATAATATTCAACTGGATATGAACCTTATAGATGATAATGATCCAAAGGTGTTTGAACTCATCGGAGCTGCTAGGACTGAAGGGGTTTTCCAACTTGAAAGTGACGGTATGAAAAATTTCATGAAAGATTTAAAACCGCAAAGTCTTGAAGACATCATTGCCGGGATATCTTTGTACCGACCGGGTCCTATGGAATTTATTCCGGCCTATATTAAAGGTAGCCGACATGCAAAAGGCATTACTTATGATTGTCCTCAGCTTGAACCGATTCTTAAGCCGACTTATGGTGTTATTGTCTATCAAGAGCAAGTGATGCAGATTGTTAGAGATCTGGCGGGCTATACCTTAGGACGTAGTGACCTGGTACGACGAGCCATGTCTAAGAAAAAAGAAGATGTGATGTTAAAAGAACGGGCAAACTTTATATACGGCAACAAAGAAGAAGGCGTTCTGGGTTGTGTGAATAACGGCATAGAAGCAACTGCAGCCAACAGAATATTTGACAAAATGACGGATTTTGCAAAGTATGCCTTTAACAAGTCACATGCAGCGGCCTATGCCATCATTGCTTATCAAACCGCGTGGCTCAAAGCCTATTATCCTGTAGAGTTCATGGCAGCCTTATTAACCTCTGTTATGTTTGGTGGGGGTAAAGTTGCAGAATATATATATAGTCTTAAAGCCATGGGAATAGAAGTTCTGCCGCCGGATATTAATGAAGGTTACTACAACTTTTCAGTTTCTAAGGGTAAGATTCGATTTGGTTTAGCGGCAGTTAAGAATGTAGGGAGAAGTGTGATTGACCATATGGTTGCTGAGAGAGAAGTAGGTGGTCCCTTTGTTTCCTTGACGGATTTTTGTACCCGTATGGACGCAAAAGATCTTAACAAACGTATGATGGAAAATCTAATCTATGCAGGTGCTTTTACATCTCTTGGTGGCACAAGAAAACAATATATTCATAACTATAAGTTTGTAATGGAAGCCATTAACCATGAAAAGAAAGCAACGATTAATGGTCAGATTAATCTTTTTGATCTTACAGAAGAACTGCAAGAAAACAAAGCCGATCGCTTTGAAGTGGTGGGAGAATTCTCCAAAGAACAATTATTAACCTATGAAAAAGAGGTCATGGGCATATATTTATCAGGGCATCCTCTTGAAGACTATGCAGAAGTGCTAAATAGGGTGCTGACCAATAAGAGTCTGGATTTTCAACCCTTGGTCGATGGAACATTCAAGGTGACCGATGGTACGATGGTTAAGTATGGGGGTATCATCAGCAACAAAGTTGTAAAGACAACAAGAAATAACCAGACAATGGCATTCCTTAGTGTGGAGGATCTATATGGAACGGTAGAAGTTGTAGTATTTCCTAATGATTATGAAGCCAATCGCCATTACTTAAATGAGGATGAAGTGGTTATTGTTAAAGGAAGGGTATCCACCCAAGAGGATCAAGACGGCAAGATTGTCTGTCAAACAATAAGACGGCTTGAAGATGTTTTAAAAGAAGTTCTTTATATTCAGTTTGATGATCTAGAACATTACCAATCTGTTATCAAGCAAATCACCCCATTGCTAAAAGCGGAGCAGGGTCAGTCACCGGTGATAGCTTATCTTAAAGACAGTAAGAGAAAAAATGATTTTGGCGGTAATTATCAAGTAACTATAAGACCGAGGTTGGTTGAACAGCTGGAAGCCTTGATGGATAAGGATAATGTCAAAGTTGTGAAAAGTCTATTGAAATTCTAAGAGATGTGGTATACAATATAGCGTGAGAAAATGAGAAACCAAGTGAGGCATAGTTGAGTGAATCATACGAATGTGCTAATTGCTCAATGAAAATGTGGAGGTAAGAAAATGTCAAAAGAGATTAAAACCATTGGTGTGTTAACAAGTGGTGGCGATGCACCGGGGATGAATGCAGCAATAAGAGCCGTAGTTCGAACAGCATTAGCACGTGGGAAAAGAGTTATGGGTATTCGAAAAGGCTATCAAGGGCTTATTAATGGCGATATATTTGAAATGGATGCAAGAAGTGTGTCAGATACCATCCAAAGAGGTGGTACGATGTTATATACAGCGCGATGTGTTGAATTTTTAGAAGCGGAAGTACAACAAAGAGGCGCAGATATGTGTAAGGTTTTTGGTATAGACGGGTTAGTTGTTATCGGCGGCGACGGTTCATTCAAAGGTGCCGGTAAATTAGCAAATCTAGGTATTAATACAATAGGAATTCCAGGTACCATTGATCTTGATATTGATTGTACAGACTACACCATCGGTTTTGATACGGCAGTTAACACAGCAATGGAAGCCATTGATCGACTTAGAGATACATCGACTTCACATGAGCGTTGTTCTGTTGTAGAAGTTATGGGTCGGGATGCCGGTTACATTGCTCTATGGTGTGGTATTGTAAATGGTGCGGAATATGTATTTCTACCGGAAGTTGAGAATATAAAAGAAGAAGAATTGATTGAAAAGATATTGATGAACCGTAAAAAGGGTAAGCGTCACAACTTGATTATTATGTCAGAGGGTGTTGGTGGTTCGGATGATTTGGCTAAAAGGATTGAAGCGGCTACGGGTATTGAGACCAGGGCGACGATTTTAGGCCATTTACAAAGAGGTGGAAGCCCAACAGCAGTTGATCGTATGCATGCTTCAATGATGGGTGCATATGCAGTTGATTTGTTATGTAAAGGTGAGAGTAATCGCGTAGTTGGTTTTAAAAATAATATCTATGTTGATTTTGATATTGAAGAAGCGCTAGCAATGCAAAAAGATATTAGTAGTAGGCAATATGAGGTTAGTCAGATGTTGGAGACCAGATAAAAGAATGACTTTATGCAGTGAGTCCCATGAAAACCCTTCAGTAAAATTTAATTTAGCAGTAAGTGTTTATTTTTATCTAGTCCAAATCAAATCAAAGGAAAGGTTAGAGGAATGAATACTTGCTGTTTTTTATACATTATTTTATGTTATAATTAATCTTGTGCTAATGGCTATTAGTAGAGGAGTAGGTGATGGTGTGTTATGTTCTCAGTGTAAAGCAGAAATTAAAGATAATGAGGCTGTTTGTCCTACTTGTGGGCATAGAAAGCCTAATATGGAAGATGTGGATTTGATTATCAACAGCCTTATAGAAGAAGATATTCTGGGAGCTACTGATGATATAGAAAGTGATGATGGTGATCTGGAAAAGAAGCGTCGTGTTGGAAAAGCTAAGAAAGAAAAAACAGAGGGTAAAATGATTCAAGGGATTCGGTATATGATCTTTGTATCGATCATTATGTTTATAATAGCCCTGTTTACCCATTGGTTTACCGTATCCGGTACAACTGTTGATTATGGTTTTGTCAACAATCCATATACTCAGAGATATTTTCAAGAAACAGAGGATGCATCTTATATTGAGTTTTCGGGATATGACTTGTTTAATTATAGTAGATCTGTTTTGGATGATCATAGTAGGATTATGAACTCGGACGGTGATTTATCCACTTCAATACAATCCATTTTACATATGTATATCATGTTGGCGATGGCTATATTAATGGTAACAAGCCTTGTTGCCTGTTGCGTAGCATTCTTGTACAGAAAATATGTAGGAATTGCTATAATCAGAAATCTGGCGATTGTGAATCTGGTTATAATAGGCCTGAATTATTTATTCATAAATATTACCTTTATCAGTGCTATTGCCATTAGAGCTAAATCCGTTATCAATCAACAGAAAGTTTTTGGTACTTTACATTTAACTTTCAACGGTATATCTCATGATCAATATTTTTATACATATAAAGTGACTGAAAATGTAGGGTTTTATGGTACAATTATAGTATTAGGCATATGGTTAACGCTCTCAATCATACTATATGAAATGAAAAATAGTGAAAAAATAAGAGCCATTGAAAATGGTGAAATAGAAGAAAGATGATAAGGAGGTTTGATTTTGAAGTTATTTGTAAATGATTATGAAATTACTGACGATAAGAAAAAGCTTCAATTGGATATAATTCATGAGCTGTTGGTAGGTACATACTGGGCCAAAGACCGCTCCATTCAAGTCATAGAAAAGAGTGTGGCCAACTCCATATGTTATGGTGTTTATTTGGAGGATAAAATGGTAGGCTTTGGTAGAGTTGTTACGGACTATGCTACCATGTATTGGGTTGCGGATATTGTCATTGATGAAGCCCACAGGGGCAAAGGTCTGGGTAAGGCTCTGATGAATTGTATTGAAGAAAATGAGGATATAAAGGGCTTAATGGGCATACTGGCAACACGAGATGCTCATGGATTATATCAGAAATATGGCTTCATGCAAGATCCGGAGAAGTTTATGAAAAAACCTAGGCTAGAATAGCAATTAAGAATACAGGATTGACTTTTTATAGAGACATAGGTATAGTTAGACAAAGAATATATAAAATCATATAGCATGGAAGTCGGTTAAAGGCCGACACAGCCACCGCTACTGTAATGACGACTGAAACACTGGCCATAAAGGCGAATCACTGATGAAAATCGGGAAGATGTGTGGAGGGTTGATGTCTAAGTCAGGATACTTGCTTTATGATTTGTTGATTCCAAATTTCGTGTGGAAATAATGGGACTTTTATTTTACCTTTCTTTAAAAGTGCTCATTGGAAGGAGTAAGATGGCAAAAAATATCATGTTTCAGGGAACAGGTTCAACAGTAGGGAAAAGTGTGATTACAGCAGCCCTTTGTCGTATACTTAATGATGAAGGCTATGCGGTTGCTCCATTTAAATCACAAAATATGGCTCTAAATGCCTACGTTACAAGAGAAGGTAAAGAAATGGGCAGGGCACAGGTGGTCCAAGCAGAGGCAGCTAGAATAGAACCACATGTAAGCATGAATCCAATATTATTAAAGCCAACCAGTGATATGGGTAGTCAGGTCATTGTTAATGGCAAAGTGTATATGAACTTATCTGCATCGGATTATTATACCCACAAAGAAGTGCTGATGACAGAAGTGAAAAAAGCATATAAAGCATTGGATGAGGCTTATGAAATCATCGTCATTGAAGGCGCCGGTAGCCCTGCTGAAATCAATCTTAGAAAAAATGATATTGTAAATATGGGCTTGGCAGAGGAAATTGATACACCGGTTATCTTGATTGGAGATATTGATAAAGGTGGTGTTTTTGCCTCAATATACGGCACCTATATGCTACTATCATCATCAGAACAAAAAAGAATAAAAGGCTATATTATCAATAAATTCCGAGGCGATGTAAGATTATTAGAACCGGGTATAGAAATGTTTTATGAACGTTTACCGATTCCCTGTCTTGGCGTAATTCCTTTTGAGCGTATAGATGTGGATGATGAAGACAGTGTGACGGAGCGTTTTTTTAGCCGAAATACTTCTCCAATACAGATTGGTGTCGTACGATTACCTTATTTGTCAAACTTCACTGATTTTACACCCTTTGAATTGGAAGCGGATGTGGGTGTTCAATATATCTCGACTCAAGAAGATTTTGAGAAATCGGATATTATTATTTTACCGGGAAGTAAAAGCACCATAAAAGACCTTGAATATATTAAGCGTCTTGGTATGGAGCAATGGATTAAGGAAGCCCATAGTAAGGGCAAAATCATTATAGGTATTTGTGGTGGTTACCAAATGCTAGGACAAGAGATTAAAGATCCCTTACATTTGGAAACAAATAATGACTATATAGATGGTCTTGGACTTTTAGAGATGACAACAACTATGATGCAGGAAAAAACAACGGTTCAGTCGGAGGGTGAAGTTGTAAACAACCCCAAGGGTATAAATGGTAAAAACCATAAAGTAAAAGGTTATGAAATACATATGGGGGTATCAAGCTACTCAGATCGAATGCAACCTTTTCTAAAGCTGAACAATCGACTAGATGGTTGCATGAATGCAACAGGTACTGTATGTGGCACTTATTTACATGGTCTTTTTGATATGGATGGTTTTCGACATGATTTGTTGACAGCTATTAGAAAAGAGAAAGCAATGGAACAACAGGACCTTATGAACTTTGCTCAGTTAAAAGAAGAAGGCTATGATCATATTGCAAAAATGGTTAAACAAAATATTGATATGGATCAAATCAAGGCGATTGTAGGTATAAAATGAACTTAGTATATGTATTGTTGACGGTTACATTTTTGGACTATCTAATAGGTGATCCACCAAATTGGCCTCACCCAATTATATACATTGGAAAATTAATCTCATGGCTTGAAAAGCAATTAAGAAAGTATGGATTGGCAACAAAGTTTGGTGGGTTTATTCTTTTCATAGTAACGGTATTAATTACATTTAGTACCTTGACATTTATTCTGAATATATCCGGTAAAGCCGGTAAAGTGGTTGAAGGCATCGTTCTTATATATTTTTTGACATCAGCACTAGCGGCTACTTGCTTAAAAAAAGAAGTGATGAAAGTGGCTTACGCCTTAAAACACAGTACGATTGAAGAGAGTCGCGTAACCCTTTCATATTTAGTTGGTAGAGAAACGAAAACACTGACGCATGAAGCGATTATAAAAGCTACCGTAGAAACAACGGCAGAAAATACTATTGACGGAGTTATTGCCCCACTTTTTTATATGGTTATAGGTTTAATCTTAGATTGTCCTGTACAGACGGTATTTCTATACAAAACCATAAATACCTTAGACTCGATGGTTGGGTACATACAAGAACCTTATACACAGATTGGGTATGTCTCGGCAAAAATGGATGATTTAGTTAATCTAATACCGGCAAGACTTGGGAGTCTTTTGATGCTACTTTCCGGATTTTTTCTTAGACTGGATGTGCAACAAGGTCTAAAAATATGGAAACGAGATTGTAGAAAACACAAAAGCCCCAATGCCGGGCATCCGGAATCTGTCGTTGCAGGTTTGTTGGGTATTCGTCTTGGTGGGACACATACCTATTTTTCTCAAGTTCTAGAGAAACCTACAATTGGTGATTCGACCAGAAAAATAGAGATACATGACATTAAGAACACCGTTCAAATCATGTATGCTTCTGAGTTCATGCTTCTGGTATTATGTTGTGGTTTATTGTTATTAATAAGTTAGGAGACAAAATGTTAAAACATGGTGGTTATACAAAAGATATCTTAGATTTTAGTGTCAATGTGAATCCTTGTATTACTCAAGCCTTACTCATGCCTTATATCAAAAGGGCAGTGGGTGAGATTGGACGATATCCGGATATTCAAGGCAATGCACTTGTAGAAAAAATAGCCGAGATAGAAAGCATTTCAGCTGATCATATCATTGTAGGAAATGGTGCTAGTGACTGCCTGTATACATGTGCTAGAACCCTTAAACCTCAGTCAGTGCTTATTATTGAACCGACTTTTACAGAGTATAGACGCGCCTTTGAAGTAGCAGGTAGCCACGTTCATTCTTTGAGTATAAACCTATTGGATCAACAAGAAAAAACAGAAGAAATACTAATACAGCAGATTCGAAAAATTAAAGCGGATATGGTCATAATATGTAATCCAAACAATCCGACGGGTGCGCTATACAAAGAGGCATTTATAGAACAAATCATAAAAATTCAAGTTGCACACAAAGGTTTTGTGCTTTTGGACGCTTCTTTTAGACAATTCGAGGGATTACCGACTTATTTTGATGAAAAACGTTGGAACTTAATCGTACTTATGTCTTTAACAAAATACTACGGTGTTCCTGGACTGCGTTGTGGTTATTTGATGGCGACCAAGTCCGTAATCATAGCCATGAAGGCGGAACAAGTACCGTGGTCGGTCAATGGTCTGGTACTTGATATCATGCCTAAGCTCATAGAGGATAAGACGCTAATTGAGGCAACACAAGAATGGTATCCAGTTGAAAAAAATAAACTGGAAAAAGCACTGATACACTTATCCTTTCTTGAGCCTATGAAAAGTCGGACCAACTTTATTTGCTGTAAGTTATCAAAGGGCTCAGGTCATGTTTTAAACCAATGGTTGTTGAATCAAATATCACCTATGGCCATACGGACTTGCGAAGACTTTGTAGGTATGGGGGATGAATTTATACGTATTGGTATCAAGGATGCCCTTAGCAATGACAGACTCATTGAGGCCCTAAAATGCTATGAGGAGGAAGTCTATGGGTAAGATTATTATGGTAATCGGAGGGGTGCGAAGTGGGAAATCCGGTTTCGCAGAAAAAAAAGTTCAAGAAATAGGTAAGAAGATTGGATATATGGCGACAGCGGTTATTACTGATGAGGATATGGCAAAGCGCATTGAACACCATAAAGCTTCAAGGCCGAAGACGTGGCCAACTTTTGAGAGGTATAAAGCCTTTGAAGTATTAAAAAAAGATGAAACATTTTTGGCTTGTGATACCTTGATATTTGATTGTGTTACCACAGCAGTGACAAGCATTATGCTGGATGAGCCGGTTAACTATGATAAGGATAGTCAAGAAGTCATGGATAAGGTTGAAGCGCAGGTGAAAAAGGAGTTAGCCGCCTTACTAGATATGGTGAGAGTAACCGGACAGAATCTAGTGCTTGTGACTAATGAAGTGGGTCTTGGTATTGTGCCGGCGTATCGTCTGGGTAGTGTTTTCAGAGATATTGCAGGCAGAATGAACCAATATCTAGCCAGCAGGGCAGATGAAGTCTATTTTATTGTATCAGGCTTGCCTATGACACTAAAACACAGTTTATGATGTTGTGAGGATCAATGATGAAATCCTTTATTATGATGTTAACTTATATAACCAGAATACCTTATCCGGTCAAGTTAGAATATAATGAACAGACATTTGCTAAAGGCTTATTCGCGATGCCAATTATTGGCATCTTTATTGGAATGGTGATGGCTGGAGTTATGTGGATTATGAAAGAGACGTTGCCTCAAGTGAAAGCGTTTTTGATTATACTCATTTACCTTATTATGGTGGGGGGGCTTCACTTAGATGGCTTGGCGGACTATATGGATGGCATTTTTAGTGGAAGAACCAAGGTTAGGATTCTGGAGATTATGGGTGATAGTCATATTGGTAGCTTTGGCGTTGTTGGTCTGTGCCTGTATTTTTTGGGGATATATACAGGGTTACAATATAGCAGTTGGCAAGCCGTTTTGTTAGCACCTGTAGTAGCTAGAACGATGTCGGTATGGGTAATCGGTTTTGGAACATACGCGAAAGAAGAAGGTATGGGTAAGGGGTTAATAGATTATGGTAGACCTTGGCATGGTTTAAGTATGTTTATTATATTGACAGCAGTAATATTCTTTTGGCAACCCATTCTTATAAAATCCGTTTTTATGGTACTTTTTGGAACAATTTTATTTCTAAGATGGACAACTAAGAAGATTGGTGGTATTACTGGTGATGTTATTGGAGCTGTGATTGAAAGTACGCAAGTCTTTTGGTTGTTAACCATTATTATATTTGGAGGTTAAGTTATGCGTTTGATATTTTTGCGACATCCTGAAACAACAGCAAATGAGCAAAATCTAATCTATGGGAAAACAGATTATCCTTATACAAAAAGGGGACAGAAACAATTTGATGAAGCCTTAGTTAATATTGAGCGATTTGGATTTGATAAGATTTTGACCAGTCCCCTTAGACGGGCCCATGAATTAGCAAGTGCAATAGCTTCAAAAACAAGTAAAGAACTCATTGTACATGAAGCATTGGAAGAAATGAATTTTGGTATATTTGAAGGTTTAACAGAGGAAGAAGCAAAGCTTAAGCATCCGGGTATTCATAGGGATTTTGTAGATTGTTTTGAGACGACTTTATTTCCGGAAGGTGAGAGCTTTGATATATTCAAGAAACGTGTTGAAAGTTTTCTAAATGACTATAAGCAATCAGAGACGGATTGGTTGGTTGTTAGCCACGGAGGTTTTATTCGAACGGCATTAGAATATTTACTTAACAACAAGTCTGGTTCTTCTTGGTTTTTAGAAATAGGTAACTGTTCTATTATTGAGATTCACGTTAATGAAGGGAAACCATCCATAATAAAAAACATATTGAATCCTTAGGGGAAAAGGAGATTGTTTATGAAAATAACAACGAAGGAATTGGTAACAACAGGATTGATGATTGCTATGGCAGCTGTACTGGCACAATTTCCAATTTATGGTAGTATTGCTTTTGACGCTTTACCGGCTTTTTTGACAGCGGTTATGATGGGCCCGGTACTTGGTGGCCTGGTGGGATTTATTGCCCACTTACTGGTAGCGATGTTCACAGGATTCCCATTTTCCTTACCCCTTCATTTGCTTATTGCAGTCTTGATGTTTGTAAGTTGCTTTATTTATGGTAAAGTTCGTAAAAGTCACAATAGGTACTTAGCCATGGCTTTAGGTATTGTTATGAATGGACCGGTATCACTCGCTCTTATTTCAATATTTGCTAAGATTCTGGGTATGCCATTCTCAGGTAGGATGATGTTTTCGGCCTTACTTTTGCCTCTACTGGTAGGTGCAATGGTCAACATCCTTGTAGCAGATCTTGTCTATGGAGTCATCAAAGAAAAAATAAAAATAAGGGTATGAGGTTAAATGAAGAACTATAGAGATATTCAACTCATTGAAAAGGATGACAAAAACTTCATAGCCATCGCGTGTGATGTATCAGGCAGTATTGGTGAAAAACCAAACGATCTTATTCAGGTTAGTAATGAAATAGCGGGGTATTATGCAGCTGCGGTTCCTTTGATTGAAATGCTCAGTATTCGTGGAACACCTATGAGTGTGGTCAATACCTTATCTGTTGAGATGAACCCATCTGGTAAGGCCATTATAAAGGGCATAAAAAGGGCATTGAAAGAAATCGGTGTGGATGAAGGGTGTTTGACCGGCTCCACAGAAGATAATATAGTAACCAGTATGACCGGTATTGGTGTAACGATTATTGGGGAAGTTGAGAAGAAGGCCATACGTGACAAATTGCCTATGCGAGGACAACAAGTCTATCTGGTGGGATTACCGAAGATGGGGCAACAGTTTATTGAAGAGGAAATAGAAGGTCAATACGGGGAGGTCATCACCCTGGACTGGGTAAAAAAGATTAGTAAATACCCACAAATCGGACATATGTTACCTGTAGGTTCCAAAGGCATTCGATATGAAGTTGAGACCTTGGCAAAGACCAATGGATTAGGCTGTATGATAAAATCCAATCTGGACATTAACCTAGATGCTTCAGCCGGACCGGCAACATGTATGTTGGTTTGTATTTATAGCAGAGATGAGATGTTTATGACCATGCAAACCAAGCAGCCGATTAAGCAAATTGGTTTGTTGCTATAATTTGGATATTTTAACCATAAAGATAATGAAGTAGAACGGAGAAAATATGAAAGCGAAAATATCAACAAATGTAATAACAATTATTCTAATAATGATAACGCTTATGTTTTTGGTGGTAGCATGTGCCAAAGAGGATGTAGTAACAGAAGAGAAAACGCTTATAGTAAGCGATGTTAATAATGAGATATACCCAATGACCCTAGTAGACAAATTTGGTAATTCTGTGGTTATTGAAAAGGCACCGAGTACTTTGATGTCCCTTTCACCGGAAATTACAGAAATAATATTTGCATTAAATGCTGGTGATCTTATGATTGGTCGTTCGACCTATTGTGATTTCCCAGAAGAAACAGAAGAGATTCAAGATTTTGGTACGCTTTTTGACTTGAATGTGGAAAGCATCGTAGAAGCGAACCCGGATGTTCTTTTCTTATCATCCATGGCATCTGAGGATTTGGCTTCGAATCTTAAGAATCAAGGCATCACAGTTATAATCCTTGACAAAGACAGTACGCTTGAGGGTACTTATGAATATTATCAAATAATAGGTCAGATTATTAATAGAAGTGAAGAAGCCAAATTATTAGAAGAAAAAGTCGGGGCACAAATCGAAGGGGTCAAAGTGGCGGTCGAAGGCTTAGTACCACCAACGGTTTATTATGTTGTACATGCTGCAGAAGGGGTAGATACAACCGCTACAGGAGAAACTTTTATTCATGATATGATAACCCTTGCAGGGGGGGAGAATATTGCTAAGGATGGAAGCGATTGGATGTACAGTCTTGAAAAAATCGTTGAAAAGAATCCTTACTTCATGCTATGCTCCAAATATTGGGATACCAAAGCTAGTATACAAAAGCTTGAAGGGTATAAAGAACTGGATGCTATAAAAGAAGACCGTTTGTATGAGGTCGATGAGAATATGATTGTAAGACAAGGACCAAGGATTGGAGATGCCATTGAAGTTATGGCACGTATATTCCATCCTGAAGCATTTTAGATTAGATGAAGCGGGGTAGCATATGACAAAATCAATGACAAAAATGAATTTCATATTTGCTATGGCCCTATTGCTTCTTACCATAGTTGCTGCTGCTACCATGGGGAGTGCCAACATATCCCTTAAGGATTTTATAGGGACCTTTTTTAGTAAATTACCTATTGTTGGTTCTTATTTTGAAACAACTGGGAGTTATGAAACCATTATCTTTAACCTAAGGTTACCGAGAATTATATTGGCGCTTCTGGCTGGCATGGGTCTTTCAGTAACCGGTTGTGTTTTTCAAGGTGTATTCTCTAACCCTATGGCAGAACCTTACTTATTAGGTGTTTCTTCAGGCGCTGCATTTGGTGCTACCCTTGCAGCGGTCATGGAGATACAAATGCGTTTTTTGTCCTTTACGACGGTTTCCCTCTTTGCCTTTGTTGGAGCCATAACCGTTATGTTCCTGATTTATAAGTTGGCGGTAGTAAGAGGCGAGTTGCCGGTTTCTGTGTTGCTTTTATCCGGATTAGCGGTGAATTACTTTTTAAGTGCTCTTATTACGCTCATAATGACGTTTAATCAAGAACAAGTAGAATCCGTATATTTTTGGACCTTAGGCAGCTTTAAAAATGCTTCATGGGATAAGGTGTTTCTTGTATTCCTGGTTGTTGGTATAAGTATTATGTATATCATTAAGCACAGTGGTGAATTGGATATGATTATGATGGGAGATGAACAGGCAAAATCAGTTGGTGTAGAGGTTGATAAGCTTAAAAAACGACTTCTAATTGTAAGCTCCTTAGTTGCCGCTGTAATTGTAGCCTCCAGTGGTATTATTGGATTCGTGGGCTTAATCATTCCTCATGGTGTAAGGTTGATTACCGGACCTAGCCATAGGAAACTAATGCCCATGTCGGCTATAAGTGGCGGCATATTCTTAATTATTTGTGATACCATTGCAAGAGTAACGTTAAACAACAAAGAACTTTCTGTAGGGATCATAACCGCCTTGTGTGGTGTGCCTTTCTTCTTATGGCTTCTTTACAAACATCGAAAGTTGGTGAGCTGATGGGCTATGAAATACCTTTACAGGTAAAAAACTTAAGCTTTGCCTATGACAGGCAAGAAGTATTGCATCAGGTTGAAGGTGATTTCTATCAAGGTACATTTTATGGTATTGCCGGTCCTAACGGCTCTGGAAAATCCACATGGCTGAAGCTTATGGCGGGTCTAAACAGTTGTCCACACAACCGTATTCATATTTTTGGGCAAGATATCTATAAGATGCCAAGAATGACCTTGGCAAAAAAAATCAGTTTTGTGCCTCAAATGTTTAACATGAAGTATGCTTTTACGGTTGAAGAAGTCATCATGATGGGTCGATATCCGTATACAAACAGGATGACCAACATTACAAAAAAAGATTACGACATGGTGGAAACCACACTTATGGAGACGAATCTGATGCCTTTAAGAAGCAGGCATGTTAATGAACTGAGTGGCGGTGAGCTTCAACGGGTGGTTATTGCAAGAGCCATTGCTCAAGACACGGATATTATTCTACTAGATGAACCTATTTCTCATCTAGATATTCATTATCAATATGAGATTATAGCTTTATTGAAAGAAATCTGCAGAAAGCAGAATAAAATAGTGATATCCGTTCTCCATGATTTGAATATTACCATGAACCATTGCGACCATATTTTTCTAATGAAAGAGGGTCGGATTATTAAGCAAGGGGAACCTCTTGAAATACTAACGGAAGAGAATATAGATGAGGTGTATAACTTGAAAGTGAATATGCTGATTAATAATGATAAGAAATGGATTACTTGGTAGAAGAGGTTTGTGTAATTTATAATTAAGAGACTAAGGCAGGCACTTGAGTGTTTGTCTTTTTTAAGTAATTGTTAAATGGACTGTGTTCAAGGTTGTTCTCTTAGTTATTGATTGAGGTAATAATCGTAGATGTAACACACAGCTTTTCCTTGCCTTACACTTCGTACGGTCAGCGGAAAAGCTGTGTATCACATCTACTCGGTAATAAGTCGTCATTTCGTCAATAAAAAGCACTGTTCAATCATCCTTCCTTTTTTACATCCTGTAAAAATGAAGGACGTTCTACATCCATGTAGAACTGTGATTGATTAGCGCTTTTTCTTTCCTCATTCGGTTCCGCATGTGCGTCATTTCATTAGGCTTAAATTTATATTCTCTTATGATGCTCTAAAGTAGCCAGAAATGCTATAATAAACCAACATCGACCATGAAGTTCCAGGAGTGGTGTTAGCTTCAAGGCTCATAAGAAAGTAACCACAAGCATCATGACAGTCTTTAAGACATGATGCGTAAATGAAAACTTTCTTATGAAATTTGCAAGTCTACATGGATACAGACCGCCGACTGTTCCTACACGGATGTAGGAACAAGAGGCCGTTGAAGCTAATCCACGGATGGGTTTTCATGGGACCCAGTTTATAATAAATTATACCAGATGATGTTCCTTCTCATACTTAAGAATCTTATCTTCTTTTAGTAAAGTGAGTCCGATATCATCAAGGCCATTTAATAACTTATGTTTGTGGAAAGGATCAATATCAAACTGAATTTCTAAGCCGTCGTTGTCTTTGATGGTTTGTGCTTCAAGATCCACTTCTAATTTATAGCCTTCCTTTGCATAGGTTTTTTCAAATAGAACATCCATAATACTGTTATCCAGTTCTATGGGAAGAATACCATTATTAAAACAATTATTGTGAAAAATATCTGCATAACTAGGAGCGATGATGACTTTGAAACCGTAGTCTTCAAGGGCCCACGGTGCATGCTCTCTTGAAGAACCGCAACCGAAGTTGGCTCTGGATATTAAGACGGATGCGCCTTCATATCTTGGCATATTAAAGATAGAATCTTCAATGGGTTGATTATTTTCATCGTATCTAAACTCATAAAATACATATTGCCCAAAACCGCTGCGCTCTATGCGTTTTAGGAATTGCTTGGGGATGATAGCATCCGTGTCTATATTGGTTCGATCGATTGGCATGACAATGCCATTAATTTTTTTATAAGGTTCCATGATGATACCTCCTTAAGCTTCTAATGCTTCGATTTTTCTGACATCAACAAAGTGACCATAAATTGCTGCAGCGGTGGCCATAGCAGGGGAGACCAAATGGGTTCGACCACCTCTGCCTTGTCGGCCTTCAAAATTACGGTTAGAGGTTGAAGCACAACGTTCTTTTGGTTGTAGGTAATCCGGGTTCATGGCTAAACACATGCTACATCCGGATTCACGCCATTCAAAACCAGCTTCTACAAAAATCTTGTCAAGACCTTCGGCCTCAGCTGCAAGCTTAACTTTTTGTGACCCGGGAACCACAAGTGCCGTAACACCATCAGCTACTTTGCGACCTTTGGCTACTTTGGCAGCTGCACGAAGGTCTTCTATACGTCCATTTGTACAGGAACCAATGAAAGCGTAATCGATTTTAATATCCGACATTGGTATACCGGAGGTAAGGCCCATGTACTCAAGGGCGTTTTCACAAGATTTTTGATCATCTGCGGACTCGAAATCACTAGGTGATGGAACCACATCATTAATACTGGCACCCATTGAAGGACTTGTACCCCAAGTAACTTGAGGCTCCAAAACATTCAAATCAAATTCTAAAGTCGCATCGTATACCGCATCATCATCTGAAGCCAAAGCGCGCCAAGTAACTACAGCATCTTCAAAAGCGTCTCCTTTAGGTGCATGTTGACGTCCTTTTAAATAATTGAAAGTTGTATCATCAGGTGAGATGAGACCTGCTCTGGCACCGGCTTCAATGGCCATATTACAGATGGTCATACGTTCTTCCATGGTCATCTGTAATATCGCTTCACCTGTGAATTCAACAACATGACCGGTGCCAAAATCTGTACCATATTGGCTGATGATGCCAAGAATAACGTCTTTCGCTGTTACCCCGTATCCAAGACGACCAAGTATTTTGACATTCATGGTCTTGGATTTGGATTGTTGTAAACACTGCGTCGATAAGACATGTTCCACTTCACTTGTACCGATACCAAAAGCTAAGGCACCGAAAGCACCGTGAGTAGCTGTATGGCTGTCACCACAAACGATGGTTTTTCCCGGATGGGTTAAACCCAGTTCAGGCCCGATAACATGAACGATGCCTTGATCAGGGCTGTCGAGTCCATATAAAGTTACGCCAAATTCGGCACAATTTTTTTCCAATGTTTCGATTTGTACTTTTGATATTGGATCTGTAATGTTATATCGATCCTTTGTCGGAACATTGTGGTCCATGGTTGCAAATGATAGGCTTGGTTTTCGGACCTGACGGTTGGAAAGTCTTAAACCTTCAAAAGCCTGAGGTGAAGTCACCTCATGTAATAAGTGAAGATCGATGTATAATATTCCCGGTTTGCCAGTTTCTTGGTCCACAAGGTGGTTGGCCCAAATTTTTTCATAAATAGTTTTGCCTGACATAGTGATCATCCTTTCATCTATTGTAATGCCTTTAAATACAAGACGTTTACATTTTATACTATCCATTGTATACTTTTAATAGATATAAATAAAATAACTATTATTGATAGGTTACATAACCATAAGTTATGGAGGTGCTATAATGACAGTGGAATTATATCATGTGTTTTATCAGGTTGCAGAATATGAAAGTATTTCTAAGGCGGCAAAGGCTTTATTTGTATCTCAACCGGCTATTAGTAAATCTATACGGAACTTAGAGGCGGATTTAGGCGTCTTATTATTTATAAGACATGCTAAAGGAGTTACCTTAACGAAAGAGGGACAGCTTCTATATGATCATGTTGCCACAGCTTTCCGCCAAATACATGAAGGAGAAAAACTCTTACATCAGCTTAGAGATAAGTCTTTTGGCGCTATTAGAATTGGCATCAGCAATACTTTATGTAAGTACTATTTCATGCCTTTTCTAAATAGGTTTCATCAAGTATATCCTAAGCTTAAAATCGAGATTGTCAATAGAACCAGCCTTGAAACGATGAAGCTTTTGGAGGAGGGTTTTTTGGACTGTGCCATAATCAGTGATTTAGAAGCAGATCAGGATTTTAAGTATATTGAATTAATGAAGATTCAAGATATCTTTGTATCCAGACAGCGTCCACCAAAAGAAGTTATAGCCCTAAAAGAGTTGGAAAAACATCCTATGTTACTATTAGAGCGTAATAATGCTACTAGGGATCACTTAGAGCGTTTTCTTGAACGTCATCACATAACCTTGAATGTAGATATTGAAATCAGCAGCATGGAGTTTCTTGTCGAGTTTGCAAAGATTGGCCTAGGTGTGGCTTCAGTTATAGGGAATTTCGTATCAGAGGACCTTAAGAATAAGAATATATATGAATGGCCTGTAGTCCCTATGATTCCTCAAAGAAGTATTGGATTGCTTTACAACAAAAAACGTGGTGTCTCTATCGCGTGTACTACTTTCATAGAATTCATGAAGACGGATAATGGTATTTAATTCTTGTATTTCTATACGAACAGAATAAGAAAGTGTATAATATAGTTTAGGTAAATAGGGTTAAGCTATCAAAACTATATATTGGATGTGAATTTAGTAAAATTTAGTTTTGACTCTTTAACCAAATATAGATATATTAAAGAATGGGTTAAAGTAAGGAGTATAAAATGGGTATAAAAAAATGGATCAGAGAAAATAAAATTGGGTTAGTTACCGGATTGGTTGCAGTTCTAATGATAGGTGGGGTTGCCTATTGGTTTGTCTATGGGAGAAAACCAGTGGAAGAACCTCTTTCAATAGATGAGCAGATAACGGACAACTATCGTATCGATGCTATGGAAGTTAAAGCTCTTGAAGTCACAGATCAAGGTGTGTCTACAAATAGTCCTTTTGAGATTCAAGTAAAAGGTATAGTTAATACGGACACCTTAAAGCGTGTCCTTAAAGTAAAACCAGATAAGGCCTATACGATTTCTATGAAAAATGAGAAAGATTTAAAATTTGAATTAACTTTTGATGCGCCACTAGATGCCGGTGAAATCGTCAGTGTGGTATACGACCAAGGTGAGATGCCTTTTGGTTTTGCTTTTCAAACCCAAAAAATATTAGCTGTAAGTGCTGTATATCCAGCAGAGGATAAAGAATATGTACCGACCAATACACTTATAGAAATATATTTTTCGAAAAACATTGAGGCATCAATTGGTGATTATATAAATTTAACACCTCAGGCAGAAGGTCGCGTGGAGGTTTTTAATAATGTGTATAGGTTTATACCAAAAGAGAATCTTCAGCCCAACACAGTATATACCTTAACCATAGAAGAGGGTTATGTTTATAAAGATGAGACCTTAGATGGTTTTGAAACAAGGTTTACGACGGATTATAGTTATTATTCGAATCAGCAACTGATCTATTTTCAGAATAAGGACCTTATTTATCTAAATCCAAATGGCGTTCAGAGCTTTAGAGCCTATAGTGATCTGTATAATGAAGGCGAATCCATATCCATAAAGGTATACCCAATCAAAAAAGATATGACAGCAATAATGTTAAATGGGATGGTCCCCAAAGAAGCACAAACCTATTTAGATGCTAATGAGGAAGTATCAGAGTCCCCAAAAATGATTAAGGGTAGATATAATATTTATGACTACTATCAAGGTTACGTTACTTTGGATGAGAATCTAAGTAAAGGTTACTATTATCTACTTTTTGAAAAAGGTGATAAGATTGGTGGCACTTTGCTTCAAGTGACAGAATTCAATGGCTATCTGATGGCAGATAACGACCAACTTCTAGTATGGCTTCAAAGCACAGGAGACAATGTACTTGAAAGTGTCGTTTCAATAGATGACACGCCTATTGGTTCAACGAATGCGGCTGGACTTAGTGTTATGCCTTATAAAACACCTCAAAATACCTTTAAGATGGTAAAAATAAATACAAAAGAAGTACAACCTCTATTGATGCCTTTACGAACAGGGACTTATGAGAAACAGTTTTTTGAGGATTATTGGTATTATGCATATACAGACAGAGCCGTTTATTTACCAACAGACCTAGTTTATTTATCAGGATTTGTTCAACATAAAAATGGTAAAGCGACTCAATCCGTTACGATTAAAAGGGTAATAGGTGACAAGATTTTAGAAGAAAAAACAGTAGCACTCTCAAAGAACGGGGACTATATAACTTCTTTTGAGTTTGATGATTATTATGGTTATGGTTTCGATCTTCAGGTTTTTATTGGTGAAGAGAAGCTAACAACAGTATATGTTGGCATAAGCCAATTTGAAAAGCCAACGGTAACAATGAAGGGGAATACGGATAAAGATATTATGATGATGGGTGACGAAATCGTAGTAAGTGGAGAAGTGATGTATTATGAAGGTACACCATATACAAATCCGGAAATTATTTTGGAGAGTGACTGGAATATTATTCTAAGAGAAGGTCTAAAAAGCGTTCAGTTTGAAGGTTCTGAAAATGGACATTTTGAGAAGGTCTTTATACCTTATTTGGATACAACGACATGGTATCCTGAGATGGTTCATCTTTATGCTCGGCTGGATACCATAGACAACTATTATGACACGATACCTATTTCTTTTATCATGCTTCCAAGAGACATGATGACCATTCTAGAACTTGAAAAAGTAAGCGATGCTGGATTTGAGATGACCTATAGAGCCCATGAAATCGACATTTCAAAACACGATCCTGAAATATTTGACGGCTCAAATCTTAAAGGAAATCCTATTGGCGATGTGAACGTAGAAGTGACAGTTAAAGAAATCTATTATGAAAAAGTATTTGTAGGTCAGTCTTACGATGAAGTAATGAAAGTGACCTATGACCGATTTAATTATAAACGTATTGAGAATATTGTTTTGAAAAATACGATGGTAACAGATGCTCAAGGTGTCATGAGTCTTAATTTTGATCGGGTGGTTGAAGGTCGTGACTATATCGTCGAAACAGTATCCTATGATGGCAAAGGACGTGTTATTAAAGACACAGGTTATTATGGTGGGGATATATATTATAGAGATGCTTTGGCATATCATCAATATGCTTATTTGGACAGTGATCAGTATGCCTATGGTATTGATGAAGAAGCTCATATTTTTGTAAATACAGAGGATGGGAGATTACAAGGGGGTAATCAGGATCAAATGCTTTTCATAGTGGTTAAAGAAGGTATCTATGAAACCTATTTGTCAGATACCCCGTCATATACATTAAAATTCAAAGAGGATATGATACCAACGGTATATGTTCAAGGGGTCTATTTTGATGGTCAGTATATGCATGCTGGCTATAATTTTAGAAAATATTTGCAGTTTGATACGGATGAAAGAAAAGCCGTGATTGACATAGAGTTTGAGCAGTCTGATTATAAACCGGGGGACACAGTTCACGGGGTTATTACAATGAAAGACAAGGATGGAAAGCCTTTAGAAGGTTACTATAATATAAGTGTGGTAGATGAAGCTTATTTTGCCCTTTACGAAGATCATAAAGATCCAAGAAGTGAACTCTACCAATGGCATTACAATACGGCCATACTAGGTGAGACGGTTGCCACATCAAAGTTTATTGAGGCAACTTATGGCGCAGAAGGCGGTGAAGGTGGTGACGGAAGTATACGATCTGATTTCAAAAATACAGCATACTTCAATAACGGCACAACTGATGAGAAGGGAGAAGCAAATATTTCTTTCAAAGTACCAGATAATCTCACAAAATGGCGAGTGACGGTTAGTGGAATCACTCAAGATCTGTATGTAGGGGTTTCAAAAGAGAATCTAAATGTAACACTACCCTACGTTGTAACCGCGTTATTTGCAGATAATTTCTTAGAACAGGATGAACTAGGCTTAACCCTGAGGTCCACATCAAGAAACGTACCAAGGGATACAGAGGTCGATTATAAGGTGGATATTAAAAGCAAAGAAGGGTTTGATTGGACCTATGAAGGAAAAGGCGTCTTGAATGATTTCATGTATGTGCCTGTTGGTTCACTTCCACTAAATACATTGATATCGGGGAAATATACAGTGACGATTGAAGGATCTGTACCAGGATATAAAGATCGTATGTCTAAGATCATACAAATCCATAAGAGTAGCCAAAGACTGCCTTTGAACCATAAAGAACAAGTAAAAGAAAACACCATTATAAAACATAATAATCAGATGGTTCAAATCAGTATGATGAACCCACTTGCGAGAGAACGTTATGAGATGTTATCAAAATGGTTCTACAATCATGTGGAGGCTCTTGAATACAAAGCAACTGGGTATATGGCTTATCTAGAAATGAAAAAGCTAGGGTTTGAAGTCAGCCATCTTACATGGTTAAGTCAAAAACCATATTATTACTTTCCGGAAAACAATCTCTATAATTCGACCCATTCAAGTGACGGTAGTGTTATAACAACAGTTGATCTATTGCAAATGGGATGGGGAGATGTCATAGAAAATAGCGAAGTAGAAAGACTGAAGCTTGGCTTATATCAAAAAGCTATGAGCGATAAGACGAGCTATGTCGAATCCATGGCAGCTCTATATGGACTTGCCTTACTGGGAGAACCGATGTTAGAGGATATACGTGTAGCACTAGGTCTATCAACGTATAAGGAAGAGCCTTTAGCAGTGCTTTATGGTATAAAAGCTTTAGCTTATTATGGTGCGTATCAGGAAGTGATACAAGCATTATCTGAGCATTTTCCATCAAGTAATCAAATGATTGGAATTGACTATATTGAGACTGAAGATCCAAATCAAAACAAAAAAAACGCTTTGCTGATGGCCATATATGTCGATCTAAATCAAGAAAAAATGGCTGGTTCTATTCATAATAGGATTCAAGATTTGGAAGTAAAAGGCTATATAACTGCCAGTGAGTGCTTTTATTATACAACCCACCTTCCTACCAACTTACTTGAAAGTGTAGTAGAGGTTAGTATTAATAAACAGAAAGAAATCATAAGATTGGGGTATGATGATGTGTGGCATCGTACCTTAACAGCAAATGAAGCCATGGAGACGATATTCCTACCAATTAGTGGTGAGACGACCATGATTACAAGCTATATTGGATCACATCAAGACATTGAAGCTAATAATGACTTAGAAGTGGAAACCCACATCATTGCAAAAGAAGGTAGTATAAGCGTGGGTGATTTGATAACTGTTGAGCATAAGGTTAAGGTTCATAAACCCATTACTAACTTTGAGGTTATGGATGTTTTACCTGCTGGTTTGGTATTTGTTGGTAATGTAGCAATTACTTCAAATGAAGTTAATATGTTGGTATATAATAACAATGAAGGGCGATCAGCACAATTTTACACATATGCCTATCAACATAATACGGATAAACTAAATGATTATGAATTTGTGCTTACCTATCAAGCTCGAGCCATTACTATTGGCAATTATGGATATGAGCCTATTGTGATTTTTGATACAAAAAACCAAAGCTACACTAAAGGAGAAGGAATAAAAGTTGAAATCATTCAATAGATTTTTCATTTGGGTGGTAGTATTTTTTTTAACAGGTCTATTAGCAAGTTGTACGCCCGATGTCAACAAGGAAGAGGAGACTATCAATTACGATATAGATGCTCGGGCATTTATTGATAAAAAACAGATAGGCAAAAACGTTGCTGAATATCTTGAACCTATTTATGGTGGGCTTGTACCTCATCACAATGTAGCCCATAGCATGATTAGTGATTTCTACAAAACACTTAAGAAAGATGTTGAACTAATTATACTTATTGGGCCTAACCATGGAGGTAAAGGTCCAAGGTATCAAGTTGTGGGATCTTCTTATATGACCCATTATGGTTTGGTCATCCCTTCGCCATTATATGGAGAATTATTGAACCATAGAGACGTTATGAAAGCAGATGATGTCATACTCAGAGGTGAACATAGTGTCGGTATCCATATGAATTATATAAGAGCTAATTATGAAGATACGCCGGTTTTAACCTTATTGGTTCATGAGACCGGAGGGATTCATGGCGTGGACAGTTTTGGAAAAAACATAAGGGATCTTATTGGGGATAGAAATGTAGTTGTTATTGGGTCAGTAGATTTTTCCCATGATTTATCTCTAGAAATAGCAAAGCAAAAAGATCAAATAACCAAAGAAGTTATTAGAAATAAAAGCTATAAGAGACTCTTTACCTTAAATAACGATTATATTGATTCTCCAACAACGGCCTATTTGACGATTATGCTTCTGAAAGAATTGGGATTTGATCATCAATTATTATTGAATGAAGGAAATGCGGCCCTTATTTTGAATCGTCCTAACATGGAAGCAACAACCAGCTATTTTGTTTATGGTTATGGTAAAAGTACATCGATACAATCGGATTGAAGTAGATTATGGCTCTTTATGGCATAATTATACGGAATATGGTATAATAATAACACTATATTTGAGAAGTAATATCATGAGGTTCTAGAATGAAAGACAAAGAATATTCTCTTTCTACCTTTTTAATTACAATTATGGCTATGGGACATATATCATATGGGGCAACAAAAGTAAACGCGGAGCCTAAAGGTAATGACTTAGTTTTT
Organism: Petrocella sp.; assembly: GCF_059865615.1. Classification (NCBI taxonomy): domain Bacteria; kingdom Bacillati; phylum Bacillota; class Clostridia; order Lachnospirales; family Vallitaleaceae; genus Petrocella; species Petrocella sp. Next base: position 37,590 of record NZ_JCBCDA010000102.1, read on the forward strand.
ATTATGATGCTTGTTCTTATGCTGGTAGTCATTATCAAAATGTACTTGAATCTAAAAAAGCTAAAAGCAACAAATCTTGAGCTTGGAGACCAGAATAATATTCTAAAGTATATGGCATCTCATGATCCTGTAACACATCTATATAATAGGAGGACCATGGTTGAACATATTCAAAAACATTTATTGATGCAGGAAAACAAAATCAGTTATTTATATGATATAGCCATTACGAATCTAAAACTTATTAATGACACCTATAGCCATGACATTGGAAATGAGGTGTTAAAAGTGGTTGCTAAAAGGCTCAGAGAAACCTTTAATGGTCCGTTAGAAACTCTAGGTATGGATCAAATGGCTTTTTTGGCAATAGAAAGCAATACGACTTGCAAGGAGGATGCCATATCTCGTGCCTGTACTTTGATTGAAGGGTTGACAGAACCTATTAAAGTAGATTATATGGAAATAGATGTGCTCATTAGCGTTGGTATAGCCATGGCTCCTGACCATTCATTGGATGCAAAACAACTCATAAAAAAAGCCAATATGGCCTTGGTAGAGTCTTTGAACCGTGGCTATAAAACGGTATATTATTATGAAGATACACTATATATCGATATTATTAAACGCATCGCATTAGAAAAACAGTTGAGAAGGGCTTTGAAATTAAATGAAATGGTGCTTTATTATCAACCTAAAATCAACTTAAAAACGATGAAGGTAGATGGTTGTGAAGCATTGATTAGGTGGCATCATCCGGATGGATATATTATTTATCCCAATGATTTTATACCACTTGCAGAAGATATCGGTTTTATTGATGATATCGGAAAATGGGTGGTGAAAGAATCGATTTATCAGGTTAAGAAATGGCAAGAGCAAGGACATAATATTCGGGTATCTTTAAACGTCTCAGGAAAAGAGTTTGATGATGAGTTTATAGAACATATACATCAAAACATTAAAAGTCAAGGTGTTGACCCTTCATTATTAGAAGTGGAAATCACAGAAACAGCTGCTCTTAAGGACCTTAATCATAGTCGACATTTGGTTCAAACCCTTCATGAATTTGGTATAGGGGTTTCTTTGGATGACTTTGGTACAGGTTACTCATCTATGACTTACGTTAAACAGTTAAAAGCGTCAAAACTAAAGATTGATAAGTCCTTTATTGAAGATTTGGACAACATGGAGCAACGTATTGTCATTGAATCGATGATCTTACTAGGGAAAAAATTGGACTATTACATTAATATTGAAGGTGTCGAAACAAAGAAGCAGTTGTACATACTAAAAGACTTAGGTGTGGATGAAGTTCAAGGTTGGTTGTTTAGTAAAGCTGTTTTGCCGGAAGCATTTATAGACTATGTGAAAGTCCTTGATGAAAATGGATTTAACGGATAATGGACGGTCATCCTATTGAGACATGGCGTGGATTTTGTCTAAAATAGCTATTTTTTCATGGGGTTTTAGTAGACTTTCTAAGTAAAAGGAACCGATTAAATACATGAGCATCATAGAAGTAATATGAATAAGTGTAAATGGAACGCCTAGGGAAGTCATTTCGAAGAGGACTAGAGGAAGTTTAGCAGAGGTCCATGTACCCAAAAAGAAGAAAACATAAGCAAAACGAGCACCTTTACGTAACAGTAAGGCAGCTATTGGAAAGGCTGCATAAAGTGGACCAGCTGCCATTGAACCGAGTAAGAAGGAGAAAAACAGTCCGGTCAAACCTGAATGCTCACCCATGTATTTTATCATTGTTTCTTTTGGAATCCAGACATCCATTAAGCCAATCAAAAGGAAGATGGGTGGGATAACCCCCATCATAGTTACAAGATTATCATAGGAAATGTTTAAAGAAGATGTTGCATATGAAGGTTCAACGAATGCCATAACAAGAATCATCAAAAGAAAAGCGAGTGTAAATTTGTGTTTTATTAATACTAACTTCATTAAAGAATCACCCCAATCAATCCGGCAAAAATCAAAGATGCAAATAGAGCAAAAACATTTCTGAGAATGGTCGTTTTTTTATTAAAGTATTTGAGTTCAATGGCTAAACTTGAAATGCCGACAGCCATCAAAGTGGCAATGAAAACAGCGACCTGAGGATAACCTGCACCACCAATGAGTAGATTTTCGCCAAGTGAAAAGGCTACAAAACTAGGCATAAAAACAATGGAACCAAGAACAGCGCCAACAATAATACCGGTTAGGCCGGATTCATCACCAAGCAGCTTACCTATTAGTTCGGGTGAAATCAGTGTTAGCATAATACCGACAAAGAGAACCATAGGAATTAGGGCAGGTAATAATCCGGTAAAAGCCTTGTAGGCTTTTTTTAGTGCCATCATAGTTTTTTGTCGATCTTTGAAATAAGAAAGAACAGTGAGTAAAATCGAAACAGTATAGAAAATAACAGTCGTTGTCATATAAACCTCCCAATTAAGTATTGTATATTATTATATTCAGATATAATAGTTTTGTCAATAGTATTTAGTTTGTATTTAAATGACATACTGAAAATCAAAAACTGGAGTGTGTATTTATGGAAAGTAAGTTAGACATAAGAGGTTATGCGTTGGTTTTCTCATCCTATGTCATGTGGGGACTGCTGACTTTTTATTGGAAGCAGCTGACGATGTTATTGCCCTTTGAGGTATTATTTACAAGAATCATATTTTCATTTCTGACAATAGGCTTGGTGCTGATGTGGAAAAAGAACCACATTTTTATTTCTTATTTGACTCAGCCCAATAAGAGGAAAATCTTAATATGGACAAGTATTTTGATTATGTCTAATTGGGTCATTTACATTTATGCGGTTAGTTCGGATCAGATTGTACAAGCTAGCTTAGGTTATTACATCAACCCTCTGATTAGTATTTTATTAGGTCTTCTCCTGCTTAAAGAGCGGATTACACGACTTCAGATGATTGCGGTTGGCTTTGCTTTAGCCGGTGTTTTATATATGACATTTGGTTATGGTCGTTTTCCATGGATATCCATTGCTGTGGCGATGTCTTTTGGTTTCTATGGCTATACGAAGAAAAAAGAAAGCTTAGATACCTTAAACAGTCTTTTTGTGGAAATGCTTTTGGGCTTGCCTTTTGCCTTGGTATATATCACTTGGCTCAATTCAAATGGTAGTTTTCATTTTCTTACGGTGTCAGTTTGGGTGACATTCTTAATGGGCTTATCGGGAGTTGTATCAATTGTACCTTTGTTATGCTTTACAGAAGGTGCTAAACGAATACCTTTATCCAGTGTTGGTTTCCTTCAATACATAGCACCGACTTTGATGTTGCTTATTGGTGTTTTAGTTTATGACGAGCCTTTTACAAGTGAACAATTATTTAGTTTTATATTGATATGGATTGGATTAAGTCTATATACCTTTAGTTTAATTCGAACCAAACCAAGAATGATTATAAAGACAAATGAAGAAATTGACGGATAAAATGATAAGCAATGATGGTTAAAGTCCTTCTAGCCAAGGAAAGATTTTAAAAAGCATAAGTTTATAAAAAATCGGACCCATTTAACGAGGGTCCGATTTTTGTGTCATAGTATAAAGATTAACGGATTGGGCAAGCACCGCCATCACAACCTTCTGTACCAAGATCCAGCTCAATCTCATGCTTCTCATATTTTGAAAGAAGACTCGGAATGAAAGGCTTCATTTGTGCCTTTCTTTTATTAAAATCTTCCTCGGTTATTGATTCGTAAGGTAGCAGTTGGTAAAAACTATCATCTAAAGATAAAAAGGAAAGTGCTACGACATCATCCCAGTTTTCCCATACCCATTCTTCAACAAGATCCCACTCATGTTCACGGACGTGAATGGTTATAGAACAGTTATGATCGACATAGTTTTCCATGAAAAGCTTGTAGTTTTCAAGTTGTTCTAGAGCAGATACATCATACTTAGTTGTACCATTAGGTGCTTTTATAGGGAATTCTATAACCTTAGTGGTACAGGTTGCCATATCTTGTCCCACTTCAGGGAAGATAGGATAATCCAATTCCTCACACACTTTAACCAATGGATCAGATGCATTGATTCGAACCCGCCTAACATAATAAGGAGAGTGAGAATAATGTACACCACTGGATACAGTAGGTAATTGACTTAAAGTACCTTCAGGCTTGACAGTTGTCACAAGTAGTGGTGGATTTTCACCAATATCGCCGGCGTATTCTTGGGCAGCTTCTATAGCAACGGATCTAAGGTCACGCAATAGTTTTGCCTGTGCCTTTTGATCATAAGCAAGGGCATTGACCATGTCTTGCCATCCAGTCAAAGAACAACCAAGAAGTTTATCACGGTCTTGAATATAATTCCAATCAGGGATTTCTAGTTCTACACATGTCATTCTGTACCCAGCTCTTGCAGATAAGCGTTGAGCTTCCATAAGACCATCATAATCTAAAGTATTGTCCTCATTTACATAGGCAAAAACATTAATCGTTGTTAAATTACACAAGCCATTAGAATCAAGAAGTATTTCACCACAAGGGTTGACACCGTTCATATTTGATCGACGCTTTGCACCGGCGACCTCATTAACCCAACCCGGTTCGCCGGAGTATCGCATTTGTTCGATTTGCCAGTGAAGTTGCTCTCTTGTTGGTTTGCTTTGATAGTAGATGGAGTTATTGCTCATCTGTCTATGAATAATATCATGATCTACAATCCATTGACCATCAATTTGTTTATAAAGTGCATTTTTAGCTTCAATACATTCTTTGTCATCTGAGTCTACAAGTACAATCTCAGCAGTTCTCCGAACGCCACCGACAACCACATTCTCACCTATGATATTTGCAATATCCAAACAGTCTATAGGTAATAGCCTTACAAATGTATCTCCAAGTACAACACCACGTCGTCTTATCACATTGGTGATTTTTGTAAACATATTTTTAAGGCTGGTGTGGCCGCTTGCTGTCCCGCCAAAAGTCTTTAGAAGTTCGCCTTTTGGACGAACATGGTTATAATTGATGATTACGGTGTTGATTCTACGGTACTCATTGGAATAAAGAATCTTAATAAAGAAATCCAAAGATTGTACCCAACCTTCTTTACTATCGCCAATAATGATCTTAACCGTATTATTATGGGAAAAATCAAGGCTCGTGCTGTCTTCACGTAACTGTTTTGGAACGGGTGTATAATCCTCATGAATGACTTCAAAGTCCGTTCTAAGTTTGGGTAACCTTGCAACGTCGGATTTAAGAACTCGGACACCGACCCCAGAACCAACCATCAATAAGTAAAACAAGTCTTTATAAGCACTATAATTATTGATGACGGTAAAAGCACAATTGAAATTAGCCATTGGATAGTGCTTGGCAACATCCGTACCACCAACCCAAAAAGTACGGCCAGATAAAAATTGTCTTAGATTAAAAATATTATCGTACAACTTTTCTGCTTCGCGCTTAGTTGTTGGTACCAAGCTGCAATTATACTCTACAGATCTTCTTACAGTTTCCCACCAATATTCTCTTCTTTTTTCTTCAGGAAGCCATCGGGAGTAAGTTCTGTAATATACAAAATTACCAAGCTGTTTCATAGGGTTAGGACGATGCTTGTATCGACTTATGAACTCTTCACTAAGAAGGCGACCATCTATCCTTTTTGATCTTTGATCTCTTGTTTTGTCACGCTCATACCGGTATAAGATATATCGTTTTGCGGCATCTTTTCTTGTAGACTCCATTAAGAACTGTTCCACAAGATCTTGTACATCTTCAACGGATACAGGACTTTGCATTTTTTCTAAGCTTTCTGCTACACGTTCACTTATAGAAGCTGCTAATATTTCATCAACGCTATCTTTTGTTTCAGCCATAGAGAGCTTGATTGCAGTAGATATTTTTTCGGGAATAAAAGCCGTAACGGTACCGTTACGCTTTAATACTTTTATCATAGCTGTACACCTCATTCACAATATATAGTAGTTAATAATAAAAAGATACACTACATATTGTACCAACCTCTAATCTAACTGTCAATGGCGTTACATGAAAAAAACATAGTTTTTTGCGATTTGTAAGTTGTGACAAAAGTATTAGGGAAAAGCTTCTTAACAAGGATGTAAGGTTTATCTTGTAGAAAACCTAGATTACTGTTATATTAGGTGTATATGTAGTGGATTTTAAGTGGATACTTTAATCTAGGGATTAAAGTGATGATTAGAGGAATAGGTGAACCATGATTGAATTAGGAAAAAAACAAACAATGCACGTCGTAAAAAAGACGCCCTTAGGAATATTTGTAAATGAGAACCCCGAGGAACTTATTAATAGTATTGTACTGTCTAATCAAGAATTAGAGCGTGCTGAGGATGAAAAGATATATGAGTTAGGTGATGTAGTAGAAGTCTATTGCTATTTAGATCAGAAGAAAAAATTACAAGGTACTTTGATGCCGCCTTTATTATGCAATGGAGAAATCGGTATTTTAGAAGCAGTAGAAACCAATCATTTTGGAGCTTTTTTGTCATGGGGATATGATAAAGATATATTGATGCCCTTTAGTGAGCAGTTACGTCCAATTAAGAAAGGTTACAAGGTATTGGTAGGCATCTATGAAGACAAGTCAGGCAGGCTGTGTGCAACACAGAAGCTTAAGAAAATTCTTCGTAGTGACAGTCCTTACAAAGAAAACGACCAAGTATCAGGTATTATTTATGACATTAAGGAAGACATGGGTGCATTTGTGGCTGTGGAAGGCAAATATTACGGTCTCATTTTGTCAAATGAACTTTTGCCTAATATGAAAATCGGACAAAAGGTTGAAGGACGTATTACCAAAGTTAGAGAAGACGGAAAGTTGAATCTGACAACAGCTCAGAGAATCGATTTTCAAATGGATTCAGACTCAGAAAGACTCTATCTGAGATTATGTGATGCAGGTGGATTTCTACCCTATCATGATAAATCGGATAAGGATGTAATTAATAAAGCATTTAACATGAGTAAAGGTGCTTTTAAAAGGGCACTTGGTAGGTTGTATAAAGAGGAGAAGATTTTGATTAAGGAAGATGGTATATACAAGATATAAATATAGGTCATTCTAAAGAGTTATGATAATCCCTATGTTTAATGAATCGAGTAGGTCTCTAAGTGAAAAAACTTAGAGACCTTTTTAGATGAAGCTAGATTTTTTTGTTCCCTAATATATACTAGGTACAATGATTGTGCTAATAAGGTGGGTCCCATGAAAACCCTTCCACAGTCTGTATAATTACGGTCTCTAATTGGTGCATCCATGCACCAAAAGTCAACGGTCAGCATCCATGCTGACTCGCTCCATTACACACACTGATTCCAGGAACTTCATGGTCGATGTTGGCCTATTATGGTATTCTGGTTGCTTTAGTGCTCCGTATAGAATAAACGAAATAAATCTAATTAATGGTGCATATAGGAAATCAAATGCAATATAAAGTGTAAAGTAAAATGAAGGTGAATTAAGTAAATTAGGTTCATGTAAACCCTTATAGGAGCGAAACCGAATGAGGAAAGAAGAAGCGCTGATTAATCACAAAAAAAGACAAGCACCTAAGCGCTTGCCTTGTCTCTTGTTATTAGTAAATCATAATTACATTTTCTCAGGCACTTGGATACCAAGTAAATCAAGACACAAAAGTAAACATTTTTGTGTGATCTGAAGTAGTTTCATCCATGAACCACGCTTTGCAGGGTCTTTTTCATTAATAATATGATGAGTATGGTAGAAACCATTAACCAAGGTAGCTAAATCGTAGACATACTCACATATAATATTGGGTGCACGGTCTTTGGCAGCCAAGGTAAGTGCTATTTCCAGATTGTCGATCTTTAACATTAACAGACGCTCAACTTCACTAGAGGGCATCATAATCGTGCTAGGCTGGAATAATTCTTCTCTAAGCTTGTTCATAATATTGTTAATACGAACATATGTATAAAGGATATAAGGACCGGTCTTGCCTTCGAATGAAGAAAATTTGTCCAAATCAAAAATATAATCCTTCATACGGTAGTTAGATAGATCAGCATACTTAAGGGTTGCTAGACCGACAATTCTTGCTGTTGTTTCAATATCCACGCCTTCTTTATCATTGATTTTTTCTTTGGCATTTGCCTCGATAGAATCAATAAAATCAGCAAGTTTTAGAATGCCACCATCTCTGGTTTTAAAGGGTCGGCCATCTTTTCCATTCATAGTTCCAAAACCGATATGCTCCAAAGAAGTTTTGGAGGGTGCAATACCATGATTGGAAGCACATCTAAAAACTTGAATAAAATGGTTGGCTTGTCGGCTGTCAACAACATAAAGAATATAATCCGGGTCAAAGTCTTCGACACGTTGCTCGATGGTAGCAAGGTCAGTGGTACCATAAAGAATAGAACCATCAGACTTATAAATGATGATCGGTGGAATCTCTTTCTTATCTTCAGGATGGGTGACATCAACAACCATAGCACCATCGCTCTCATACAAAACACCTTTTGATTTGAGTGTATCAATAAGCTTAGGGACATACGCATTGCTGTCGCTTTCTCCATACCATAGATCAAAATGAACGTCTAAGCGGTTATAAATGGTTAGGATATCCTTTACAGATAAATCAACAAAATGCTTCCATAAAGCGATATAGCCGGGGCGCCCATTTTGTAATTCAAAGGTTGCTTTCTTCGCTTTTTCATTATAGTCAGGGTCTTCTTTACAACGGTTACTTGCTATGGGGTAGATTTCTTCAAGGTCGGAAAAGTCAAAGGGTGGTTCCGTAGGGTATGGTCCTTCATATTCAGGGTCGAAGTAGGGTAAATCAGGATAAAGTCGGTTTACCTCTACAATAATCATACCCATTTGCAAACCCCAATCACCCAGATGAACATCACCAATGACCTCATGGCCTAAGAATTTAAAAAGACGCTTGATGGATTCGCCAATAATAGCCGGTCTTAAATGGCCCACATGTAATGGTTTTGCTACGTTAGGTCCGCCATAGTCAATGATAATTTTATCTGGTTTAGTAACTCTCTTGACACCAACTCTAGAATCTTCGGAAATGCTTTCAATATAGTTGGCTAAGTATTCATCTGAAAGAGATAAATTAATAAAACCGGGCTTTACGGTTTCAGCCAGTGAAAACATTTTTTCAAATTGTTCGGTAGATTTTAAATGGTCAATAACCGCATCACTAATAAAAAAAGGCGCCTTCTTATATGCTTTTGCAGCACCCATAGCACCATTGCATTGAAATTGACACAAGTCCTGTCTAGCGGAAGTGACAACCTGTCCATAAATTGGATCATAACCACAGGCTAAAAAAGAAGCTTCCATAAGTTTGGTAAGTTGTGCTGTCAACATAGTATTCACTCCTTGTGTTGTAATAGGCCTTAACAAAAACATTATAACTTATTATGTTTTAGAAGTAAAGGTTCACTGCAAGAAGGATTGTACAGATGATGTTCAGTAGACAAATAAATATCCAAAGTGTATAATTATAATATCTTCCAACTATGACTTGCTTATGTATAAAATATTATGGAGATGTAAGAAGTTGTGGAGAATGAGCTAAGACAGGAAAGTGAGGCGATAAGAAATGGATTTAAAGGTTAGGGTGTTAATTGTAGATGACTCGGTTTTAATGCGAAGTAAACTGGTTAAAATTATTGAAAGTCTTCATTATGAAGTCGCTGGCATGGCACAAGATGGTGAAGAGGCCTTAAGGAAGTTTGATGCTTTGCTTCCAGACATTGTAACCATGGATATATCTATGCCGAATATGAATGGTCTTCAAGCGGTAGAAGCGATTATTGCGAAGCATCCGAATGCCAATATTATTATGGTAAGTGCATTGAATCAAAAGAAAATGGTCTTACGAGCATTGGAAAAGGGTGCTAAACATTTTATTATTAAGCCTTTTGAGGTGGAACGATTTAAAGAAGTAGTAGAAAAAGTATTATGGGAGATGTAGAGAAATGAAGTTTACTAAAGACTTGCCATATATTTTACTGTTTGGGTGTGTTTTATTGGTTGCAATAGTACTGTTTAACCAGGCTAACTTAAACTTATACAATGAAAAAGCAAAAGCTCTAGATATTCCCCTGACACAGGTCGAGTCTGATTATGGTAATGGGGTACATCGGACAAAGACTCATGATGATCCGGAATTCATTGAATACAGGATTCATATATCTGAAGAGGCATTAACAACATTAAGCAACCAACATCTTTTTTTGAGTGTTGGTTATTTTACAGTACAGGCATTTGATGTGTATTTTAACGGAACAAATATTGCTTCTATCGGAGATTATATGTTTGGAAGAAGCGATGTAGGTAAGAAAACACATATAATTCCTCTACACCAACATCTTTTACAGGAGAATAACACAATAGTCTTTAAAACAAGAAGTATATTGAATACAGGCATTAAGGGTAATCTAAGTATTCTTAATGAAGTCTCAGCGATTGAAAATAGACAATGGGTTATGTTTGAGTATTGGTTAATATCCTTTGTGGTATTAGGAACACTCTTACTATCGATTGTTCTAATCTTTCTTTCTTTCTCCCTTATTCGCGTAAGAGACCCGGTTTTCAGTTCATCCTATATTTGGTTAAGTATTGCGGTCATATTCTTATCCATTCATTCGATGGAATTAATAGGAGATAACTATTATACCATGGATTATTCGATGGCTTATAAAATGAGTAAAATCTATGTTTTTCTTGCGGGATTTTCAATAATATGGGCGACCAAAAGCTTTGAAAGTAAAGCTAAGCTGTATTTTTTAGCGCCTAGTTTAATAACGACGATACTTGGTGTAACATTTTTAACAAAAGATATTCAAATATACAATAAATATGCAGGATATCTGATGCTCATGTTAATCGGAATCGTCGTTTTATCCATCATCCAACTTTTGATTAGCCAACATACATTGAAGATGAAAAGATTTGGCGTTAATGTAGCTGCGACGATTATTCTGTCTATCATTATTCGGCAACTGCCGGCTGTAATCAATCCAGATGTCATTCTAGAAAAAAACCTTGTAGGCATTGTGCCTTTATGCATGTTTTGGTTTTTGGTTACCTATAGTATTCTTAAAGAGTTAGCCATTATTTTTAAAAACGAGAAAAAAGAAGCCAATGCCTTAAAAAGTCAGCAAGAACATGTTTATAAAAACATGGGAGAAGGCTTTTTTAAGGTTGGATCTAGTGGTGTCGTTGAGGATGTTTTGACACAAGTTTGTAACAGCATATTTGGAAAAAGTATTAAAGGCATACATTTAAGAGAATTGCTTGGTATGAATGAAGAAGAAGGCTTTATAGAGGAACTTTTGGAGGATCTATTCAAAGAGAGAATACCTATGGATCTTTGCTTTGAATTATTTCCGAAAGAACTTGAAATAGGTAATCGATTTTTTCGTTTGACTTATGAGATAGAAAAAGAAAAGGAAAAAATGTCAGCACTTATTGTTGTCATGTCAGACATTACAGAAGCAAAACAGTATGAGCTAACCTTATCAGAAGAAAGAAATAAGCTAAAAATGGTAGTAAGCACCATGCTTAATCGTGACGATATTGTGGAACTTGTAAATGAATTCCTTGATTTTACAAAAGACATTAGTGAAGGCATATACAAATCTGAAGAGATTATCAATAAAGTACATACTTTTAAGGGAAACTTTGGTATGTATAATTTACTAAATATCGTACCCTATTTACATACTTTAGAAGATCGACTTATTAATGGTGACAAAGTAGACCTTAATCTGGGCAATAAGCTTAGAAATATCATTTATGAAGATTTAGAAATTGTAACTGATATAACAGGTAGTTCTTTCTTTGAAGATGAGCTATATCTGTCGGTGAATAAGAACAACCTTAAGAAAGTATATCAGACCGTACGTCGATATTTTTACGATAAAGAAGCATCTTTAATTCTAAGTATTGTGGATCAGCTCTTTTATAAGTCTATTGGAGATGTGTTGATGTTCTATGCAAGGGAGAGTGCTAAAACAGCAAGTATAAAAGAAAAGAAAGTTAATGTAGCAATCCTATCAGGAGATGAAGTTTTTGTAGATGTAAACTTCTATAGGGATATTTTTAGATCCTTAGTACATGTATTTAATAACTGTATTGAACATGGTATTGAAAATGAAGAAGAACGACTTATGATAGGGAAAACACCATTTGGTGAAATAAGTTGTAACATTGATGATGTGGGTAATTTTTTTGAAATCAGAATATCGGATGATGGTAAAGGTATTGATTTAGGAGAAGTGTATTATAAAGCGATCAGCAAAGGGATTGTTACAGAAGAGATGGCTGAAAAAATGAGTGAAGAAGAAATGTTAAACCTTATATTCGAACCGAATTTTAGTACAAAAAGTTATGCGGAGACCCTAAGTGGAAGGGGCGTCGGTATGGCTGCAGTAAAAGCAGAAGTTGAAAAAATCGGTGGTAAGATTAGGGTTAGCTCTGTTATGGATTTTGGAACCACTGTAAAAATTCTATTGCCTAAGAATCAAGCCAAATTCATCAAATTTTTCTCTTTGCCGATTGTGTTGGACCTATATGTGGAATCCTGTAAAATCTACTTAAAATCAAATAATGTATTGAATCTGCCTCTGTCCGTATCGGGTGTCAACAAAGGTGTTGAGATATTTGATGTCACAGTTATCATACCTTTTAGTGGCCCCAAATCAGGAGCTTTCTATTTCTCGGCCAATAAGCCTTTAATCCAAAGACTTGCAAAGGCGATTATGTCTTTTGATACACTCGAAGACCTTTCAGAAGATCTATATGAAGAAACAAAGGGTGAAGTAATGAAGGAAACATGCAACATTATTGCCGGTAATGCTATTTCCCTATTCGATGTGGACAACAAGATAGCCGACATTGGAATACCAAATATTATAGAAGCAGATCATGAAATCTTTGATTATAATATGTTGACTTGGAATCTTGAATATGACGATTCAAGTTTTTGCCTTGGTATTATCATGGACTACAAGGGTGAAGTTTTAAATATGGAAAGTCTTTTGGAAGATTATTAACCAAATATAGAATTTTAAAAAGGAATCGGATATAATCCGATTCCTTTTTGGGTTTATCATATCAAGGATATTCAAGAGGTTGAGTGAATATTGTATTTGGTAAAGGTTGAGGGGTAGATTCTATATGTGTATGGATGTTACAATACTCATTTTCTATGGTACTAGGAAGTTCATAAACATAATCCCGTATCCTTGGTGGTCTGGCAGGATCCCATGAAGCAGGATCTAAAGGCTCAGTTCTTGCTGTATAAACACGTTGAACCAAGCTGTCAGTTGGACAATATACCGTTGGTAGTAGACCGGAATCCTTACATATGGTAATTTTGACATGAACATCACATGTCTCTGTAGGTGCTGTACCGGCAGCAAAGTACTCAGTCCTTGCGGTTGAACCACGAGGGTCATGGGTGCACAGACCATCAACAGCAAGTTTGCCGGATTTAGTGCATATGGTGGCTTGAACGATGCCTTCAGGTCTTTGAAAACTTTTATTATCCAAACCTTCATGAATCTTGGACATGACATCTCGCCATATAAGAGTATGGTAACGTTTATTGTGGCTCATTCGCTCAGGATCATCATGGCCTAGCCAAACACCTGCTACATAATAAGGTGTATATCCGATAAAAGCCAAGTCCTTGGAATCACTTGTGGTACCCGTTTTTCCGGCAATAGACATGTTATTAAAACGTACAGCACTACCTGTTCCGGCTTTGACAACATCCTCCATAGCATTGGTAAGTAGGAAGGCGGTTGTTTCTTTCATAACAGTTTGAGTAAATGGTTCTTTCAATAAGAGCAATGCCCCATCATGTGCGAGAACTTTGGTGTAGAAGGAAGGCTCAATATAAATACCATTGTTGGCAATAGCGCCATAGGCATTTGTCAGTTCCAATAACGTTACACCATCCGTTAAGCCACCTAAAGGGAGCACAATGTTTTTGTCTGAGAAAATGGTGCCATTGACATCTCTTCTTTCGACTAAAGTTGTGAAACCAAGATTCTTCAAATAATCAAAACCAGTTTGAATGCCAATTTCATTCATGGTTTTGACTGCCAATAAGTTCATTGACCATTGGATGCCTTCGCGAATAGTAGAAAGTCCCCAATAGTTATATGCGGCATGATCATACCAGTTTTTCGGCGAGTAAGATCCTGCACCGGGGATTTGTATGGTATATGGAACATCATCGTATACTTTTGCAAGTGTCAAACCCATAGTGTCTAGGGCCGGAAGGTAAGCGGCCAATATTTTGAAAGTAGATCCGGGTTGGCGCTTACTCATGGTTGCGCGATTAAGGACTTGATTACCTATTTTTTGGCCACGGCCGCCCGTTATCGCTTTTACTTGACCTGTATGATAATCTATCACAACCATAGCAGCTTGAGGTTGAGGGATGAATAGAGCATTATCGGAAATAAGTGAATCGGTTTCACCAATCCATTCATTTTTTAAGATCTCAATGTGTTCATGAGCTGCCTCGTCTGACTGAAGCAATTTTTCTTCGTAATGATGTATAATGCCCGCAGCTGTTTGAATGGAAGCGGTATACATAAGCTTGACATTGTAATCATCTTGAATGGTTGGAAAATTATTTTCATCAGCAAAGGATGCATCCAATATATTTTGTAGGCGGAGATCTTGAGTGATATAAATATCAAGGCCACCTCGATAGATAAGATTGATGGCTTGCGTTGCTGTATAGCCTTTTTGGACTTCTAAGTCTGAGGCTACACGACGTATAACTTCGTCAACAAAATAGGAATAGTCTGACTTCGTCTCAAACTCTTGATTGGTGATTTGGATTTTGTCATATACATTTTCTGCTTTTGCTTCAAGATAATCATCATTGGAGATTTTACCTTGATCTAAAAGATATTGTAGAATTATAAGCTGTCTATTGCGATTGTTTTCAGGATTTGTAACGGGGTCATAATCAGATGGACGTTGGGTAATGCCAGCGATCACAGCAGCTTCTGCTATAGTCAGTTCAGAGACATCTTTATTGAAGTAACGCCCAGCAGCAGCCTGAACGCCATTTGTACCTCTGCCAAGACCGGCTGTATTTAGATATAATTCTAATATTTTATCTTTGTCTAATATTTTTTCGACCTGTATGGCAAGGTATTGTTCTTGGATTTTACGTTCAAAACTTTTCACTGAGGACAAGACATTGTTTTTTATAACTTGTTGGGTGATAGTGCTGGCACCTTCACTTAAGTCGCCGGATTTTAGATTGACGAAGATGGCCCTAAAAATACCACGCATGTCGATACCGTTATGCTCATAGAAACGTTCATCTTCTATTACAATAAAAGCATCTTGTACATGTTTTGGAATCTCATCGATTTCAACATAAATTCGATTTGCATCTCCTGTAGATAGTTCTTGTAAAATAACACCATCTTGGTTTCGGACGAAGGAAGTATAGCCGACAGGTACCAGTGAATCATAATCAAGTTCAGGTGACGCATCCAATATGGCTTTAGCCACACCGATACCGCCTGAAATCCCTAGAACAGTAACTAGAATTAAGCTAAAAAAAAGTATTCGAATGGAAGAAGTGCCCATAAGCCTCATGGTTTTTGTATATCTTGAATTGAGCCTTTGTATTTTTTTTTGATTGGCATGCTTTGAAAAATTCATATATGATGCCTCCTTTTCACTCTGACATTATACCAAACTAAGGGGTAGAACGAAAGAGTCATTTAATAATTAGCAGAAATTTAATAATAGGGTTAAAT
This sequence comes from Petrocella sp., assembly GCF_059865615.1. Lineage (NCBI taxonomy): Bacteria > Bacillati > Bacillota > Clostridia > Lachnospirales > Vallitaleaceae > Petrocella > Petrocella sp. The sequence continues at coordinate 53,400 of NZ_JCBCDA010000102.1, forward strand.
GTTTAACCATAATCGTAAAATCCATTTAATCGCAATAGCTTTAAGGCGTATACTTAAAAATCGGGTTGTGTTAGGGAAAAACGTTTGATACAATCGTTTATAATAGAGCTTTATCAACAGTGTTGCATAATCATAAAAATTATTGTATACTGTTAAAATAGTAGTTTTGATTAGTACCACTAAGCTAAGAGGTGATAAAATGAAGTTTACAAAAATGCATGGTTGTGGCAATGATTATGTTTATATTAATGGATTTATTGAAAATGTAGAAGATCCAAAATCACTATCAATTAAGATGAGTAATCGGCATTTTGGTGTTGGATCAGATGGTATTGTTTTGATTTTGCCTTCGATTACATCAGATTTTAAAATGCGTATGTTTAATGCAGACGGTTCTGAAGCGGAGATGTGTGGAAACGCTATTAGGTGCGTAGGAAAATATGTGTATGACAATAAGATGACAGAATCCGAAGAGGTGACCATTGAAACCTTAGCGGGCGTGAAAAAGCTAGAACTTAAAGTGGAAAATGGCTATGTAACCTATGCAAAAGTCGACATGGGCGAGCCAATATTGAGTGCAAAAGAAATACCGGTTGTAAGTGACCTTGAGCCTGTTGTTGGTGAAATGGTAGTCGTTGAACATCAAGCCTATGCTATGACTTGTGTATCCATGGGTAATCCACATGCAGTTGTATTTGTTGATGAAATAACAGACATTCACGTTCATGAACTCGGTCCAAAGTTGGAAGTACATGAAACATTCCCACAAAAAATAAATGTTGAGTTTGTAAGAGTTAAAGATGAAAACAACATAGAAATGCGTGTGTGGGAAAGAGGAACAGGTGAAACATTGGCTTGCGGAACGGGTGCGTGTGCAACTTTAGTAGCAGCGGTATTAAATGGTAAAACCAATAGAAAAGCAACGGTTGACTTACTAGGCGGACAGCTCACCATTGAATGGGATGAAGAAACCAATCATATTTTCATGTCGGGGCCTGCCGAAACAGTTTTTGAAGGTGTATGGTAATACGAAACATGTTAATGAATAAGGAGGACAACAATGGCAGAACAATTTGTACAGAATCTGATTGCAGAAAGAATAGGTGGCAATCAATTTGGAAAAAGTACGGTAATCTATAAGTTTGAGAAAATTAAGAGAGCAAAAAAGGCAGCTATGGCTGATAGACCTGACGTTGAGATTATTGATATGGGTGTTGGTGAGCCGGATGCGATGGCGGATTATCGGGTTGTAGAAAGATTGACGGATGAAGCTCAAAAATGGGAGAACAGGGACTATGCAGATAATGGTATACCTGAGTTTAAAGAGGCAGCGGCCAGATATATGACAGAAATCTATGGAATCAAAGTAAATCCGGTTGAAGAAGTGAATCATTCCATCGGTTCTAAGCCGGCTTTAGCGATGGTAGCGCAAGCTTTTATTAATCCAGGCGATGTTGCTCTCATGACAGTACCGGGTTATCCGGTCATGGGCACCATGAGTAAATGGCTGGGTGGCGATGTTTATAACATGCCATTATTGGCTGAAAATAAGTTTTTACCGGATTTGGATGCGATTCCAAAAGATATACTGAAAAAAGCAAAACTATTGTACCTAAATTATCCGAATAATCCAACGGGTGCTACAGCGACCAAAGCTTTTTACAAGAAGGTGGTTGAATTTGCAAAAGCAAATAATATCTTAGTTGTATCAGATTTAGCTTATGGTGCATTGATGTTTGATGGCAATAAACCTCTAAGTTTTCTTAACGTACCAGGCGCTAAAAAAGTAGGGATTGAGATTCATTCATTATCGAAGGCTTTTAATATGACAGGTTGGCGTATGGCTTTTGTTGTAGGGAACGCTAAAGCGGTTGCTGCTTTTGCAACGGTTAAGGACAATAATGATTCGGGTCAATTCAAAGCGATTCAAAAAGCGGGTATTACAGCACTTGAGAATCCGAACATAACAGATTATACTTGTGCTAAATACTCTAGACGCCACGATATGTTGGTTGCCACATTAAATAAGATTGGACTTAAGGTAACAAAACCCAAAGGGTCTTTCTATTTGTACGTACCCATCCCAAAAGGTGTTAAAAATGGACCTAAATTTAAAACGGCAGAGGATTTTTCACAGTACTTGATTAAAGAAAAATCAATTTCAACAGTGCCATGGGATGATGCAGGCAACTTTGTAAGGTTCTCTGTAACGTTCTTAGCGGTAGACGAATTCGAAGAACAAAAAGTTATGCATGAAATAGAAAGCCGCCTATCTGATTTGGAATTTATTTTTTAGGTAGAGGGTTAAGGCGTCAAAAGAATATGTTAATATGTAATAAAACATGAAACAAAGGCGTTTCTATAGTGGTGAACACAATAGATGCGCCTTTTTCCAATCAAATCATGAATCTAGGAGGCGGTATATGGTGGAAAGTAAAAAATATTCGAAAGCAGATATTTATAGAATAGTGGCGGAAGAAGATATTAAGTTTATTCGTTTACAGTTTGTTGATATTTTAGGCTCATTAAAAAATGTTGCAATTACAGTAGATCAACTTGATAAAGCGTTGAATGGAGAGATTATGTTCGATGGCTCATCCATATCCGGCTTTGTTAGGATGGAAGAATCAGATATGTATTTAATTCCTGATTTGGATACATTTGTAAGTTTTCCATGGAGAACCCATCAAAGCAAAGTGGCTAGATTAATTTGTGACATCTACAAAACAACTGGAGAACCTTATGGAGACGATCCAAGAGGTGTACTTAAGCATGCAATAGCTGAAGCGGATGCTCTGGGGTATGCTTTTGATTTAAGACCAGAGTTTGAATTCTTTTTGTTTCACACCGATGAGAATGGAGATCCAACGACGATAACCCATGATAAAGCGGGCTATTTTGATCTTGGACCTATGGATTTGGGAGAAAATGTTCGTAGAGACATGGTTTTAACCCTAGAAGAAATGGGCTTTAAGATTCGAGCAAGCCATCATGAAGACGCACCAGGACAACATGAGATTGATTTTGAATCGGCGGATGCCATCATGATGGCAGATCAAATAGTTACTTTTAAATTGGTTGTAAAGGTTGTTGCTCAGAAACACGGCTTACATGCCACTTTTATGCCAAAACCATTAAGTCATATTAATGGATCGGGTATGCACATCAATATGAAGCTTTCAAATCAAAAAGGTAAAAATGCTTTTTATGATGAAAACGATCCATTAAAACTATCTAAAATAGCCTATTATTTTCTAGGTGGTTTACTTGCCCATGCAAAAGCAATAACAGCGATCACCAATCCGACGGTTAATTCATATAAGCGTTTAGTACCAGGCTTTGAAGCGCCGGTGCATATAGGCTGGTCGACCTCTAATTTGAGTCCTTTAGTTAGAATTCCCACAATAAGAGGCGAGGAAGCAATATTGGAATTAAGAAGTCCAGATCCCTCATGTAACCCCTACTTAGCTTTGGCAGTCATATTGAAAGCAGGGTTAGATGGGATAAAAAATGAAATCATGCCACCTGAAATGATGAACTCAGATCAACTTAGAGCCATATCTAACATATTGTCAGAAGATACACTGCCTAGTGATTTAAAGGAGGCAATTGTTGAGTTATCAAAAGATCAAGTCATAAAGGAAGCGCTTGGTAACGTTTATGACAGTTATATCAAAGCCAAAGGATTTGAATGGGATGCATATCAAAAACAAGTACATGCATGGGAAGTCGATACATACACATCAAGATATTAGTCATTAAGATTAGGGTGTCATAAGATAATAGTTCATATCGATATACGGTATAGGTAGTAGAGGATGATGTAATGAGTACTCGGGTCATAATAGGGTCATCAAATGAAAAAATTATAAAGCAACTGAGTCTGTTCCTTATTGAAAATGGTTTGAGTGTCATAGGTGAAGCGACAAGTGGACATGACTTATTAAGAAAAGTGCATACGGTTTATCCGGATCTTGCCATTGTGGACTATAAATTAAAGGGCATGAATGGTCATGAGCTATCGGAAATTATCATTGGCGAAAGATTGTGTCCGGTTATAGCTCTGATTAGTCATGGAGAAATGGAGCATTTCATCAATTTGAGTCAAGAATCAATTTTTGTACCATTAATCAAGCCTTGTAATAAGCAGATGTTAATTGGAATGGTTGATCTATTGGTTAAGACTTCAAAAAGTATTGAAATGCTTGAAAAGCAATTGAATCATCTAAAGACTAAAACAAATGCCGATGTTCTTATAACTAAAGCCAAAGAATTATTAATTGAGAATATGAACTTGACAGAAGAGGAAGCTCATAGACGTATCCAAAAACAAAGCATGGATAAAGGTATATCAAAAATAAAAATAGCAGAAGCCATTATACTAATGTATGAAGGTTAATATGTTAATATTATAGTGGGTTACGCCTTGACCATAGTGTTGAATGTCATTTTATTTTGGTTTTTTGATACATAAAATAGATATCAGAATATTCCGAATTATAATTTATGACGTTTTTAATCTTGCATTTAATACAGACATATGTTAAAGTATAAGCATAACAAATTATGATTATGTTTTCATAATATAGGTTTATCTCTTAAGAGCAAAGGCGTTCTCAAGTTTATTGGGTGCGCTTTTTTGATATTTAAAAAGACGAAACAGAGATTTCAAAGGAGGAATAATAGGATGGAAAATGTAACACAGTTATTTGGAACGAATGTATTTAGCGAGTCAGTTATGAAAGAAAGATTGCCTAAGGATACTTTTAAAGCTTTGAAAAAAACCATGATTCTTGGTGAAGAACTTGCGCCGGAAGTGGCAGAAGTTGTCGCCAATGCAATGAAAGATTGGGCAGTTGAAAAAGGCGCAACCCATTATACTCATTGGTTTCAACCAATGACCGGAAAAACTGCGGAAAAGCATGACTCATTTATAGAACCCACAGGTGACGGTAAGGTGATTATGGAGTTTAGCGGGAAGCAATTGATTCAAGGAGAGCCGGATGCCTCATCTTTTCCTAATGGTGGGTTAAGAGCCACTTTTGAAGCTAGAGGATATACCGCATGGGATGCGACATCACCTGCATTTTTGAAAGACGATACACTATGCATACCAACTGCGTTTTGTTCATATACAGGCGAAGCTTTGGATAAAAAAACACCATTACTTAGGTCTATGCAAGCCGTATCCAAACAAGCGGTTAGAATTCTTAGATTATTTGGAGATACTGAAACCAATAAAGTTACGTCAACTGTTGGTCCGGAACAAGAGTACTTCTTAGTAGATAAAAAGCTATATCAACTTAGAAAAGACTTAATTTTTTCAGGAAGAACGTTATTTGGTGCTATGCCGCCTAAGGGACAAGAATTGGATGACCACTATTTTGGTAGTATTAAGGAACGTGTATCAAATTTCATGAAGGAGTTTGATTTAGAACTATGGAAACTCGGCATATCTTCTAAAACTAAACATAATGAAGTGGCCCCTGCACAACATGAAATGGCACCAATATATTCTACAACAAATATTGCAACAGATCATAATCAGTTGGTTATGGACACCCTTATTAAAGTGGCTAATAGACATGATTTGGCTTGTCTATTACATGAAAAACCTTTTGCAGGTGTAAATGGATCAGGTAAGCATAACAACTGGTCCATCAGTACTGAAAAAGCCAATTTACTTGAACCTGGAGAGACGCCTCATGAAAATGCACAATTTTTAACATTCCTAGTTGCAACCATCGCGGCTGTTGATAAATATGCGCCACTTTTAAGACTTTCAGCGGCATCTCCTGGTAATGATCATAGACTAGGCGCAAATGAAGCACCACCGGCGGTTATTTCTATTTTCCTTGGTGAGCAGCTTAATGTCATTATTGAACAGATTAAAGAAGGTGCTTTAACTTCCTCAACAAAGGCTAGCGCTATGGATCTTGGTGTAACGACATTACCAAAATTTGCAAAGGATGTTACAGATAGAAATAGAACATCACCATTTGCCTTTACAGGTAACAAATTTGAATTTAGAATGGTTGGATCCTCTGCATCTGTTTCAGGTCCAAACATTGTTCTAAACACAATTGTTGCTGAGATATTAAAAGAGATTGCCGACGAGTTGGAAGTTGCAGAAGATTTCAACGCTACATTAAAAACAATTATAGAACGTTTGATAAAAGCACATAGTAAAATCATATTTAATGGTGACGGGTACTCAGAAGACTGGTTAGAAGAAGCAGAAAGACGTGGCCTACCAAATATAAAAACGGCAGTCGAAGCCATTAAAGTCTTTGATAAGCCTGAATATGTGGACCTGTTCCTAAGACATGGCGTGTTTTTCAAAGGTGAGATTGCCGCGCGTCAGGAGATCATGTTTGAAGAGTATATAAAGACCATAAACATTGAAGCGCTTACAATGATTGAGATGGCAAAGAAGGAAATCATGCCTTCAGTAATTGAATTTGCCACCAGTTTGGCTGACTCCATCAATGCAATAAAAGCAGCCGTACCGAGTGCGAAGGTTAGTGTTCAAGAAAATCTTCTAAGCAAAATATCAGAACTCTTAGTCGAAGTACAAGAAAAACTAGTAGATTTAGAAGAAGAAGTCGCAAAAACATATTTGATTGAGGATATAGAAGAAGTCGCTTTCGCATTTAAATTCAAGGTATTTGAAATGATGACAGCCCTTAGAAAGCCATGTGATGAATTAGAAGTGATGGTTGCACAAGACTACTGGCCATACCCAACGTATAGTGATTTGCTATTTAGAGTCTAAGATGCATTAATAAAGCAAAACCATAAGGAGGATATCTAGATTGGACCTAGATATCCTTTTTTTCTGTCGAGAATTATTTGAATGCAAACTACGACAAAGTCGCTTGATTCTCAAATAATAAGTTCTTATAACTTTTAGTGCTAACGCTTGATATGAAGGGATACCTAACGTATAATGAACATAATATGCAGTAAATGATTGGAAAGATGAGCCGGTTGTAAAAAGGTCGGTAGGAGGATATATGATTATTACCATAGCACTGAATCCAGGTATAGAAAAAAGAATAACAGTTGATCAATTGGCTATAGGCGAGGAGCATAGCGTCTTAGACTATCAGTTGATGATTGGGCGAAGCAGTGTGTATTCTGCTTACATCATGCGTCTTTTACAAGGAGATCCCTATGTTATGGGTTTTGCTGGTGGTATTGGTGGACGCTATATTAAGAATTTTTTAGATAAGAATCGAATCAAATCAAACTTTGTTCTAAAAGATAAAGAAATGGAATCTATTTTTCTTATTAGGATGAAAGGACAACCGGATACAAGATTCATTGACCACTCTCATCAATTGACCCAAGACGACGCAAAAAACTTTAAACATAAATTAATTGGACAAATGAAGGATGCCGATATCATATTGATTAATGGAGATACCCTAGACAGTATGGCTATGTCCATCATGATTGATACAATGGATTTGGTAAAAAAAGAAGGAAAACGCGTGGTTCTGTCCGTTGAAGGTAATGATGTTGAGAAGTTCGTAGTTAAAAAACCTTATGCGTGGGTTGTGGATGATGGACAGATGGAAGCACTTGGCATATTTGGAGATGAAGAACATCGAGTTAAGCAGCTACATTTATTCCTTATTACACAAAAGATTCATTACGCTTTTTATCCTACTGAAGAAGGGGTTATAGGTGTATCTCGTAATAAAATATGTAAGGGTAAACTAGAGGGTATGGCTACAAAAGATACAGATTGGGTAAAAGAAGCCATAGCCGGTGGTGCGGTCATCGGTATAAAAAGAAAATACGAATTTGAACGTATGGTAAAGCTAGTAAGTGGTATTGCTTGTGCCATTAATGACAAAACTTATCCTAACATTTGTACCCGTAAAGAAATTGATGCTAACATGAACAAATGCAAAATCATAGAATACTATAGTAAAGGTAAATATCACTTTGAGGATATATAAATGCTAAAAGTATATAAAACAATTAGGCAAGAAGCAAGCAAGGAATTGGTCGAGCATAAATCTAGATTTGTCGGCCACATTCTTACGGCAACTTCCGAAGAAGAAGCAAAAAACATTATAACGACAATCAGCAAACAACATAGGGATGCCAATCATAATTGTTATGCCTACAGAATTAATGGAACACAATTGGTTGAAAAGTACAGTGATGATGGTGAACCTACGCAAACTGCGGGTATGCCGATGCTAGACTTGTTAAGAAGCAAAGAATTGGTAAATGTAGTGGCAGTGGTAACCCGTTATTTTGGTGGTGTGAAGCTTGGTACAGGCGGTCTTGTTAGAGCCTATACAAAAACACTGCAAACAGCCCTTGATCAAGTAGCAATCATAAGTAAAGATACTTATAGTCTATTCAAGATAACAGTGCCTTACACATATGCAGGAAAGTTGGACTATTATATTCAAAAAGAAGCGATTGTTGTAAAAGATACGCAATATGAAGAAGAGGTTCACTACGAGTTATACACAACCAATGAAAATGACTTGCGCCTTGCCTTAGTTGAATTGACCAATGGCCAAAGTATAATAAAAAAACTAGGGGAAGTTATTGGATTCATAGAACGAGGAAAAATGTATGAGGAGTAGGAGACATTATGAAAGAAGTGGATAAGGTTCTAAATGCGCTTCGGATGGGTGTCATACCCGGAACAAGTATTGATGATTTTATGGTGGGAAGAGACCGGGAAAAAAGTGAGCTAGGAGACTTCATACTTAGTGTTAAAGAGGGCGAAGGCAGGGTTAAATTTATTCGAGGTGCCTATGGTTCAGGTAAAACCTTTATGATGAAATATTTGACTGAAAAAGCACTCGATCAAGGCTTTATTATAGCCAATGTACCGATACACAGTGGTTTTGGCTTTTCAAAGCTTGAAGGTGTTTATGCTAACATTATGAATCATCTATTGGTGAGGACAGAAGAAGAAACAAGTACTAGTTTTGAAATGATATTTGAAAAATGGATAGAGGGGCTAAAGTCCAGCGGGGATGCTAGGAAGGCATCGCAGAATATTTACAATGTGATTAAAGCTTTAAGTGATTATAACAGCTCTTTTTCTAGTGTACTATTAATATACATTAGAGCATTGATTAGTAGAGACTATGAACTTTCAACCATAGCTGCATCATGGATAAAAGGCGATAAAAACATAGCTTATCAGCTTAAGCGAAGGTTAAATGTCAAAGGTTCTATAGATGGAGATAATGCACTTGATATATTGAGTGGTTTTTCTAAGCTCATTCATTTATTGGGTTATAAAGGATTAATCATTACTTTTGATGAAGCAGAAATCATTATGCAACAAAGAGTGGATACTAGGCTTAAAGCATATACTAATATTCGTCAATTAATAGATTCAGCCGGAGCCGGTTTATTGGATCATGCAGGTTTTGTTTTTGCAGGTACAGATGAGTTTTTTGATGACGAAGACAAGGGTGTCAAAAGTTATAAGGCACTTAATCAGAGAATAGGAAGCAGTTTGCAAGGTCCTTCGAGTCTTACAAATATTAGACAGCCTATACTGCAGATTCAAGCATTAAACGGAGAAGATTATGAAGCTCTGGCAATTAAGATGGTAGAGTTACATTCAAAAAGCTATGCTTATGAGTATGTAGTAAATGCCATGAGTATAGCAAATCTTGCCAAACTTGAGGCTTCAAAGACAATAGAAGGAAGTACTATAAACGTACGTATTTTTCTGAAAAAAGTTTTGGAGCTTTTAGACTTGATGTTAGACAACCCAAACCTTCCAATATTTAAAGCCATCAAAGTCAGCAATAAAGGTTGAAAAACTTTGAAATAATGTTTATAATGGTTAAAGGATCAAAACTAAGTTTCACTAAATTTACATACAATATATAGATTACGTTGATGCATTCATAACTATATATTGTATGCAAAAGTTCAACTATATAGTTTTGACACCTTAACCTTATAATTAAAGATAGTAAAAGTTTAATTGTGAGTTATGATACTACAATTCATAATATAACTAAAATAAACCATCAATTTATAGAGAGCTAGAGGTGTAATATGAAGATATTTATAGATACAGCAAACGTCAATGAAATAAGAGAAGCAAATGCCTTAGGTATTTTATCGGGCGTGACAACCAATCCGTCTTTGATTGCCAGAGAAGGCAAAAAATTCAAGGATGTGGTTCATGAGATCGTCACTATTGTAGACGGGCCCATTAGTGCGGAAGTCATCAGCTTAAAGGCAGAGGGTATGATTGAAGAAGGTAGAGAATTAGCAAAAATACATCCTAACATTGTCATTAAAGTACCTATTACTTTAGAAGGTCTAAAAGCGGTTAGCCAGTTCTCCAAAGAAAACATAAAAACTAATGTAACACTAATATTCTCTGCAAACCAAGCGCTGATGGCAGCAAGAGCAGGTGCAACCTATGTCAGTCCTTTTGTGGGACGGGTGGATGACATATCACAAGATGGTATGATACTCATTGAAGACATTGTACAAATCTTTGACATTCATGGTCTGGATACAGAAATTATAGCAGCAAGCATCAGAGGCCCCCTACATATCATGCAAGCAGCAAAAGCAGGTGCGCATATAGCAACTATTCCATATGATGTTATTAAAAAAGCCTTAATACATCCATTAACGGATGCTGGGATTGAAAGATTTTTGAAGGACTGGGAAAGCGTACCAAGCTAGTTAAGTAGAGAACTTTGAAAGGTGTGATGCCATGAACGATAATAGAAAACCTACAATTCTAATTACGGAAAAAAGGACTTTACGTTCATGTATTAGCAAGCACGATTTAAGTGCTTTTAACATCATACGAAACCATGATCCTAGAGAGGTTTTTTCTTTAGTATCCAGTCATCACCCGGATTTAATTATCTTGGATGCGGAAATGGATGGGGTATCAGGATATGATTTACTAAGAACTTTAAAATCTTTCTACAAAACGGAAAGAATCCCAGTGGTATTGGTGGCAGAGATTACAGAAAATGTTGAGCCTTGTCTAGCTTTAGAACTCGGTGCAATTGATTTTATGATTAAGCCAATTAGCGAGCATCTGGTTACAGCAAAAATCAACAATTACATTAAGATCTACCATTCTTTACTTCTATTAGAAGAAAAGGCCCATTATGCAAAAGAAATGAATCCTAATACTGGTTTACCAGGTAATATGGCGATTAGCAGGTATATAACTAATGCGTTAAAAAACAGGAAAGACGATGTCGTGGTTTATGCGGATTTAGATAATTTCAAGTCCTATAATGACAAATATGGTTTTGGGCGTGGCGACGAAATCATTAAATTTACAGGTGGGGTAATTGCATCGGCATTAAGTGAAGCCTTAGGGGATACCTTCCTAGGTCATATTGGTGGAGATGATTTTGTTTTCGTTGCACCGGCTGATGAAGCGAAGGAAATAGCTAAAAATATTATTTATAATTTTGATCAGAAAATAAGGCAACATTATTGTGAAGAAGACAAAGTATCTGGTTATATTATTTCAAAGGATCGGCTCAATGCTATTCAAAAGTATCCGATTATGACCATCAGTCTTGCGGGTGTACGTCTTATTGAACATCCGGAAACGACACGGTATGAAGTGATTGCTGATATTTGCGCAGAGGTAAAAAAATATGCCAAAACATTTAGTAACAGTTGTTATTATATGGATAGGCGACATGGTGAAGATTTTAGAAAAAAATATGAAGTGGCTTTATCGACGGTTACATAAGGGGAGGATCCAGGCTTTTTTGCTTGGCTCTTTTTTTTATGCGCAAAAAAAAAGACGAACTTGACAAAAGTCTTAACGGGTCATATAATTGACATAAGATGTCAGACAACAGACAATGCATAGGAAAGGAATTTTATGAAGAAATATGAGATAGTAAATGCAATGGTAGAAAGCGGTGTGGTAGCGGTTATTCGAGCAGAATCAAAAGAACAAGGTCTTAAGACAATTGAAGCAATAAAAGCTGGAGGTATCAAAGCACTTGAAATAACGATGACAGTACCGGGAGCATTAGATATTATAAAGGAACTGGCAGAAATCTATAAAGATGAAGATGTTATTATTGGTGCGGGTACAGTTCTTGATTCTGAAACGGCAAGAGCGTGTATTTTGGCTGGTGCAAAATATATTGTCAGCCCATGTTTTGAAGTTGAGCTGGTAAAAATGTGTCACCGTTATGGTATTCCGGTAATGCCGGGTATTATGACACCTAAAGAGGCTGTTGAAGCGCTTGAGTTGGGTGTTGATATATTAAAAGTATTTCCAGGAAATGCTTTTGGACCTTCTATAATATCTGCTTTTAAAGGACCACTACCACAAGGAAACTATATGCCCACAGGTGGTGTGGATCTTTCTAATGTGGATCAATGGATTAAAAACGGAGCTGTTGCAGTTGGTATTGGTAGTGTTTTAACAAAAGGCGCAGCGACTGGAGACTATGCAGCCGTAACAGAAATGGCAAGTAAATTTGTTGAAGCCGTAAAAATGGCAAGACAATCCTAGATTCAACACTTTAACCAAGATCGGAAAGGAAATGAATATGAAAAAAGTAGTAACCTTAGGAGAAATTATGTTAAGACTGTCACCACCGGAACATCAACGTTTTCTTCAAGCCAACCAATTTGATATCGTGTATGGTGGTGGCGAGGCAAATGTGGCAGTGTCATTGGCCAATTATGGTTTGGATGCGTACTTTGTATCAAAACTTCCGGACAATCCAATTGGACAAAGTGCGGTTAATGAGCTTAGAAAATATGGTGTCCATACAGACCATGTGCTTAGAGGTGGAGAAAGGATAGGTATATATTATCTTGAGCATGGTGCATCTATGCGTGCATCTAATGTTGTTTATGATAGGGCTCACTCAGCTATAGCTGAAGCAAAGGCTGAAGAGTTTGATTTTGATTTGATATTTAAAGGCGCGGACTGGTTTCACTTCTCCGGAATAACACCAGCCATATCTTTAGAAGCGAGAGAAATAACTTTAAAAGCCTTGCAAGCAGCAAAACGTCATGGTGTAACAGTATCTGTTGATTTGAATTACCGTAAAAAACTATGGACACCGGAAGAAGCCAAAGCCTGTATGACAGAACTTATGACCTATGTGGATGTGTGTATAGGTAATGAAGAAGATGCAGAAAAGGTACTAGGTTTTAAGCCGGGTGAGACAGATGTAACCAGTGGTGAACTTGAGATAGAAGGGTACAAAAGTATCTTCAAACAGATGCAAGAGACTTTTGATTTTAAATATGTGGTAACGACTTTAAGAGAAAGTCATTCTGCTTCTGACAATGGTTGGTCTGCATTGATCTATAATGGTCAGACATTCTACCAGTCCAAACATTATGATATTAGAATTGTAGATAGAGTCGGAGGCGGTGATTCCTTTGCCGGAGGCTTGATATATGGGTTAATGACTTATGAAGATCAAGAAAAGGCGTTGGAATTTGCAGTCTCAGCCTCAGCTTTGAAACATACCATAGCAGGTGACTTCAATCATGCTACGATTGATGAAGTCTTACGCTTAAGTGGTGGTGACGGCTCAGGTAGGGTTGAACGATAAAACATTGACAGATATCCAGTTTTTATATAGTATCAGTATGAAGAAATCTTGGAGGTCTAAAAATGTATGATAAATCGATACTCTCACAAAGAGTTGCAGAAAGTATAAAGCAAATGATCTTGGATAAGGATTATCATCCCGGTGACAAATTACCCAATGAGATAGAAATGACGCAGATGGTGAATGTAAGTCGTTCTACCATAAGAGAAGCAATCAAAATACTGGTATCAACGAATATACTAGAGATTAGAAGAGGTAAAGGTACATATGTATCCGATAAGCCGGGCTTAACAAAAGACCCTTTGGGTATGGACTTTATTAATGAGGATCGACTTCTTATGGATCTTTTTGAAATAAGATTGTTGCTTGAACCTGAGATGACAAAGCTAGCTATACAAAGAGGTAGACCATCTGATTTTGATAAGATTTTCCAAACTTATGATATCGTCTCAGAACAAATTAAATCTGGTGAGAATCATACAGAAGCAGATATTGCCTTCCATACAGCCATTGCTGACGCCAGTCATAACATTATTATGAATAGGATTGTACCTCTTATTAATGAAGGCATTGTCGGAGGGTATTTGAAAACGAAGGACAACCCTGAATCTGCTGAAGAAGTATTACGCCAGCATGAAAAAATTGTTGATTACATAAAACAAAGAAATCCTCAAAAAGCCAAAAAGGCAATGCAAGACCATATCCTATATGGGCTTCAAGGTTTTAAAGGCTATAAGTAATATAAAACTTCCTATAAAGGCCTTGTTAGAAATCTGACAAGGTCTTTTAAAATGCTGTAGAAATTCAATACATTACGTGTTACAATATTATCAGTTAATAGAAAATGATTATCAGTTGATAAACGCGTCTAAAACAAGGAGGACTTATTATATTATGAAAAAAGTAGAACAAGTAGATAAATCAGAAATAAAAAGCAATGAAAAAATTATTATTATAGGAAATGGTGCTGCAGGCATATCTGCAGCAAAAGCTATTCGTAAAAGAAATCAAGAGATAAGGGTGACAATACTCGATAGAGAAGAGCAGGTCATATACTATAAACCCTTACTATCAGAGTATATAGCACAAGATGAAGTCTTGAAAAAAATCTATATCCATAAACATAAATGGTATGAAGATCAAGATATAGATTTGAAATTAGGCGTGAATGTCACAAAAATCAATCTAGAGGATAAGACCCTTGAAACAGCTCAGGGTGAGACGATGACCTATGACAAATTGATTTTGGCGCTTGGTAGTAGAAGCTTTATACCACCGATAAAAAATGCAGATTATGAAGGCGTATTCACTCTGAGAAATATAGGTGATGCGGATAAAATCAAGGAATATGCAGAAAAATGTTCAAAAGCCGTGATTATCGGTGGTGGTCTTTTAGGTCTTGAAGCGGCCGATCAATTAAAATCATTGGGGCTTGATATAACGGTAGTTGAACTCGCCAATAGATTGTTACCAAGACAGATTGATGAAAAAGGTGCTCATATTTTTGAAGATGGTATTTTAAAGCAAGGGATACAGCTTGTAAAAGGAAATGCAGTATCGATGATTATTGGGCATCACAAGGCAGAATATGTCCAATTAATGGATGGACGTAAGATACCGGCAGATTTGGTAATTATATCTGCTGGTATTGTGTCGGAAGGTTATCTGGCAGAAGAAGCAGGATTGGAATATGATCGAAGCATTATTGTTGATAAACATATGCAGACAAGTAATCCATACATCTTTGCAGCCGGTGATGTTGCTCAGTTCTCAGAAAAAAACTATGGCATTTGGCCGGAAGCTATGGAACAAGGAAATGTGGCAGGTGCTAACGCAGTTGGGGATAGATTAACTTATAAGGATTTTATACCCTCTAATACATTTAACGGTTTGAATATGAATGTTTTTTCTATTGGACATGTTAATTATGAGGACGGTAATGATATTGCTGTTTTGGGCTTTGAAGACTTAGCAAATGGAATCTACAAAAAACTATTTTTCAAGCATCAAGGTTTAATTGGCTCTGTGATTATTGGTGACAACAGCAAAACAAAATTGATCGTGGAAGCTATGAAAAAGAAATCATCTCCGGACGAATTGCTTGGGATTTTATTGACGAATTAAAAAGAGTTGAAGGTACAGGGGAGGCATTTATGAAAGAGGCAATGTTTTATAATACGTTTGAAGAATGGGCTATTTGTCAGCTGTGTCCAAATAGCTGTATCATTAAACCTGATCATCTAGGCATATGTCAAACAAGGATTTATCGTGATGGCAAACTGATAGCCCTGAACTTTGGTGAGGTATCCGGTATACAGATTGACCCTATAGAAAAGAAACCTTTAGCCCATTGGAGACAAGGTACTCAAATCTTGTCGGTTGGTAGTTACGGTTGTAATCTTAAATGTCCCTTTTGCCAGAATTACAGAATTAGCCAAGAGAAGCCAAGGGTTATTACAATGACACCGGAAGCCATTGTGGCTCAAGCCATTGCTAATGATTTGGAAGCAATCGCATATACTTATAACGAGCCGACAGTTTTCTATGAAATGGTATACGAAACAGCTAAGGCAGCTCATTTAAAAGGGATTGCTAATGTACTCGTCACCAATGGATATATCAATGAAGCACCTTTGCTAAAGTTGTTACCATATATAGATGCCATGAACATAGATGTTAAAACATATGATGACCAAAAAATGTTGGATATGTGTGGTGGTCGTCTTAAGCCGGTTATAGAAACTATAAAAAGAGCCAAAGCGATGGTGCATGTAGAATTGACCATGTTGATTGTACCGGGACTTAATGACAATCTACAAGAAATGAGTCGATTCTTAGCATGGCTATTATCCGAAGTGGGTGATATGCCAATCCATATATCCCGTTACTTTCCTGTTTATGAATATGACTTGCCAGCGACCAACATAGACCTTATGTTACAAATGCAAAAGGTAGCAAGACAGTATTTTACTCATGTATATTTAGGAAATGTAGGTGATTAGATGCAATCTATAGATGTGTTTTTTTTACCTCACCCACCCATAGCCATTCCGGAGGTTGGACAAGGTAGAGAAAGAATTATGGGTAAGACATTAGAAGGCTATCGATGGGTAGCTCAAAAAATCAAAAAAATCAAACCTGAAACCATTGTTATGATTACCCCACACGGTCATAGTTTTAGTAATGGTATCTGTATGCTGGGTACGCCTTATGTTCATGGAGATTTAAAAAGCTTTGGTGTTTCTGACGTGGCCATGTCAAAAAAGATTAATCTACCATTAACCCATTTGATACAAATGGCTTGGGAAGAAAATGATTTAGTGTCCCTTTTACTGGATAAAGAAATGGCGAAAAGTTATGGTACTCAAGTAGAGATTGATCATGGCGCTCTTGTACCTTTGTACTTTATAGATGAAGTATATGATGGGTACCAGCTGGTACATGTGACACCTTGTGGAATGAGTGCACTTGATCATTACAACTATGGCGTCACCATGAAAGATGTTATAAGATGCTTCAACGAATCGATTGTTGTTATATGTAGTGGGGATTTATCTCATGCTTTGACAGATGATGGACCTTATACTTATAATCCTTATGGAAAATTTTTTGATGCTTTGGTTGTAAAAGCGATTGAGAATAAGTCACCGGAAATATTATTAAACCTTTCACCAAAAGATATTTCAGATGCGGCACAATGTGGTTTGAATTCATTTCTTATGGGCTTTGGTATTATGGATGGTTATGATTATCACAGTGAAGTAAAGAGCTATGAAGGACCTTTTGGAGTAGGTTATCTGACAGGCTATTTAGCCAATGATTTTACAACCTTGGTTAAATCAAAGAAGGTACAATTAAGCGAAGAAGCGATGAAGGCCTATGAAGATAGGAAAAAGTCAGAAGATGGTTTTGTAAAGATTGCCAGAGGTACGATTGAGCATTATGTTAAAACAGGAAAAAAAATAAGCAGAGAAGCTTTTACCGCCTATGTTGATGGAGGCACAATCTATGAACTGATGAATCAAAAGTCAGGTGTTTTTGTATCCATACATAAAGAGGGTAGCCTAAGAGGGTGCATAGGTACCATTGAACCTGTCTTTGAAGACTTGTTAGAGGAAATCATATATAATGCAATCGGTGCATGTTCGAGTGACCCTAGATTTAATCCTATTGAAGCATGGGAACTGATGACTTTAGAGATAAAAGTCGACCGACTGTACCCGCCTGAAAAAATAGTATCTAAAGAGGATTTAGACGTAGAAAAGTATGGTGTCATTGTTGAAGACGGTTATAAAAGAGGCTTGTTATTACCAAATCTTGAAGGGATAGAGAACGTAGATCAACAAGTGGAGATTGCCAAAAAGAAAGCCGGCATAATGAAAAAAGGCGGCTTTACTTTATATAGGTTTGAAGTGGAAAGACATATATAACAAACATTTATAGTTGAAGGTAAAATCAAGCTTCACTGTATATTTTTTTCTTATTAATAAGGTTGTGTTCTTCGAATAAGCAGAAGACCAACAATAATGATGATAATTGAAAATACAAAGTTGAAGCTAATCAACTCATCTAAGAGAATTGTAGTAACAATAAAAATGTTTAGCGCAAAAAGTGTTAAGAAGATAATACCGATGACCTTGGACCATTGCTCTTGAGTGGCCATATGATAGTGAAAAAAGCCAATGGATATAGATAGAACATAAATAGGCCAAGTATAGAGTGAGAATTGCCAATGGGTAATCACTTCAAAAAGATGAAGCAAACCTATGGAAGTAAAAACACCTCCGGGAATCAAAAATCCCGGATATTTTTTTGTCCCATAATAAATGGCTTCAAAGGCAATACCAATAGCAATGGTGGTTAGAGGCCAAAGATTCCAAAAATTTATGACTAAGATATTCAATTGGCTAAGTATCTGAAGAACCAGATAAAGAGAGCCAAATAGTATTAATAGTATCCCTGCTGATTTATTATTCTTCATATATAATTGACTCCTTAATTGTAAGCAATGTTCTTGACTCTTTATTATCATACCACTGAAGTATTAAAATCGGATTATAGGAATCTAAAAATAGTTAAAGAGTCAAAACTATAAAACTCAGACTTGATATTATAACCAAATCTATATTATTAGAATTTGGATAGTAGCGCAATGAATTTTTTTGAGGCTTCAGACAAGGGACGTTTTTCAGGGATGACAACACCCAATTGTCTTCTTGGAATCGGCTTACATGTTTTTAGTATGCGAAAGTTCGGTCGATTTTTCATACAAAAATCCGGCACAAAAGAGATACCAAGATCAATACCGGTTAAATCAATTAGCAGATCAATGCTCCCAAGCTCCACGGAAGGCGTTATACTTAGACCCTCAGACTCAAAAAGTTGATATAAATAGTTACTGGTAGTGGTTTGTTTGGCAAGCATTAGAATAGGGTATTCAGATAAGGACTGAAGTGTATGTGCTTCTGAACCAATATTGTATTTATTACTGGCAATAAAAACATCTTGGAAGTCTAAAACCGACATAACTTGCATATCATCACTTATGGAAGGATTTGGAAGGTTGGTTACAATGAGATCAACTAGCCCCTTTTTTAGAAGTTCGACGCATTGTAAGGAAGTACGGTTGGTAACCCGTATTTCTACACCGGGGTATAAATGATGAAATTTTTTAAAATAATCCAAAAGATAGTATTTGCAAATAGTGTCACTGGCCCCAATATGCAACTGGCCACGATCTAAAGTCATGGTTTCTTTTAAGTATGCCTCACCACCGGCAATTAAATGAAGAGCTGGTTCAATATATTCCATTAATTTTATGCCTTGAGGCGTTAAAGTAACTTGCTTAGTACTTCTATTAAATAGGTGTGTGTTCAATTTGTTTTCAAGTTGCTTAATGCTTTGACTGACAGCAGATTGTGAAAGATATAATACCTGAGAGGCAGCAGAAAAGCTTAAATGTTTGGCCACATAATAAAAGACTCTATAAAGCTCTAGATTAACATTCATAATAAGCACCCCTTATAGTAGCTATTAATATTATTAATTTTACTACTCAATAGTATCATGATAAGCTGAATAAGTAAATGATAAGCAATGAATACTTTTGAAAGATTTAAATAGACTAGGAGGCACTATGGAAGCCATAAGACGAATATTTGTTGAGAAAAAAACAGGATATAATATTGAAAGTCAGCAGTTGCTCCAAGACATTAAAGAGAATTTAGACATTAAAACACTTGAAAACCTACGCTTATTACATCGTTATGATGTGAGTCACATAACCGATGACGCTTATGAAAAAGCACTTCATACTATTTTTTCTGAACCGCCAGTAGATCAATTGTTTGAAGAATCATTCGAAATGGCTCCTGATGAAGTCATCTTTGGTGTAGAATACTTGCCGGGACAGTATGATCAAAGAGCAGACTCTGCAGAGCAGTGTGTTGAGATTATCAATGCAGATGATCAAAAGCCGGTAGTAAGAAGCGCCAAAATGATTGTACTAAAAGGTCAATTATCAGAGGAAAACATAGAAAAGATTAAAAGCTATTGTATTAATCCCGTGGATTCAAGAGAAGCTGATCTGTTAAAGCCACAAACCCTTGAGACGGCTTTTTATATACCCACAGAGGTTGAAACGATTGAAGGCTTTATTGACTTAGATTATGAAGGGTTGAAAGCACTATGGAAAAATCTTGGACTGGCCATGAGCCTAGATGATTTACTTCATACTCAAAAATACTTTGCTAACGATGAAAAAAGAAATCCAACCATAACAGAAATCAAAGTGTTAGATACATACTGGTCGGATCATTGTCGTCATACAACGTTTTTAACAAAAATAGAAAACGTAACATTTGAAGAAGGTTTTTATAACCAACCGATTCAAGCTACGTATAAGGATTATTTAGAAGACCGTAACAAAGTTTTTGGTGAAAAAGTCCAAGAAAAAGATGTGTGTTTAATGGACATTGCATTACTGGCCATGAGAAAGCTAAGAAAAGACGGACAATTAGAGGATTTAGAACTATCGGATGAAATCAACGCTTGTAGCATTATAGTACCTGTAGATATAGATGGAAGAGAAACATCATGGCTAGTTATGTTTAAAAATGAGACACATAACCATCCGACAGAGATAGAACCTTTTGGTGGTGCAGCTACCTGCTTAGGTGGCGCCATTCGCGACCCTTTATCCGGTCGTTCTTATGTATATCAAGCTATGCGCGTTACCGGTGCTGCAGATCCTACAGTATCTGTTAACAAAACTTTACCGGGGAAATTGCCACAAAGAAAGATTGTAACTCAATCAGCTCATGGGTATAGTTCTTATGGCAATCAAATCGGATTGGCAACAGGAAAAGTAGATGAGATTTATCATCCTGATTATGTGGCAAAACGTTTGGAAATCGGTGCAGTTATCGCAGCGGCACCGAAGGAAAATGTCATCCGTGAAACATCCGACCCTGGGGACGTCATTGTACTTTTGGGAGGCCGAACTGGAAGAGATGGGTGTGGCGGTGCAACAGGATCATCAAAAGAACACACAGAAGATTCAATTCACACTTGTGGTGCGGAAGTTCAAAAAGGAAACCCACCGACAGAGCGTAAGATACAACGTTTATTTAGAGACAAGGCCGTAGCGTCGATGATCAAAAAGTGTAATGACTTTGGAGCAGGGGGTGTATCCGTTGCAATCGGTGAGTTGGCAGATGGTCTTATTATTGACCTAGATGCAGTGCCCAAAAAATATGCAGGTCTAGATGGAACGGAATTGTCCATATCCGAATCTCAAGAAAGAATGGCTGTTGTACTAGACCCTCAAGATGTGACTAGGTTTATAGAAGCATCAGAAAAAGAAAACTTAGAAGCGGTTGTTGTTGCGAGAGTAACTGAGGAAAAGCGACTGGTTATGGAATGGAACAACAAAGAAATTGTTAATATAAGCAGACATTTTGTGGACACAAATGGCGCAACATCTAGAACTAAGGTTCATGTAGGTTTGCCTAAGGAAAAAAACTATTTTAAAGTAAGACAAGATATATTTGCAGATGAAGCAAAGATCTACGACCATTGGATTGGAATGTTAAAAGACTTAAATTGCTGTTCGAAAAAAGGCCTTGAAGAGCGGTTTGATAGCTCCATCGGTGGAGGAAGTGTATTGATGCCTTATGGTGGCATCCACCAATTAACACCCACTCAAAGTATGGTGGCGAAAATACCTCTAGAAAAAGGTGAAACTACAACAGGTACCATTATGACATACGGATACAATCCTTATCTAACAAAGTGGAGTCCCTTCCACGGTGCAATCTATGCCGTGCTTGATTCTGTTGCAAAAGTAGTAGCCACCGGTGGAGATTACAAAAAAATTCGGTTTACTTTTCAAGAATATTTTAAAAGATTAGGTGACAACCCTAGCCGTTGGGGCGAGCCTTTTGGTGCGATGCTTGGTGCATATCACGCACAAATGGCTCTAGGATTACCTTCTATTGGAGGTAAAGACAGTATGTCCGGTACATTCCACGATATTGATGTGCCACCAACCTTAGTGTCTTTTGCAGTTGATGTGGTGGATGTGACACGGGTTATATCACCTGAGTTTAAAGGTGCCAATCACAAAGTAGCATGTATACTACAAAAAAGGGACCAATATGATTTACCGGAGTTTGAACAGATGAAAAAAAGTTATGAAATTATATATGATATGATTGGAAAAAAAGAAATTCTTTCAGCTTATGCTATTGGAATTGGGGGTATGGCAGAAGCGATTAGCAAAATGACTTTTGGTAATAAGATTGGTATTGTACTTGAAGAATCCCTTGTGGTACCAAAGCTTTTTACTCCAGAATATGGTTCTATACTGGTTGAATTGGCACCGGATATTTCTATAGAAGATTTAATGAATCAAGATGAGTTTATAATGGTTGGAACAACCACGGCGCATGCTGTGATAAAAATACAAGATCATAAATTGGAAATAGAACAGCTTATAAATACTTGGACATCTAGGTTGGAAAATGTGTTCCCGATCCAAACTTCAACAGAGGCTTCAAAAATAATTAAAGGTATAAAAACTTATGACCAGATTTATATCTGCAAAAATAAAGTTGCAAAGCCCAAAGTATTAATACCGGTCTTTCCGGGTACCAATTGCGAATACGATTCTAAAAGAGCCTTTGAGAAAGCAGGTGCTCATGTAGAGACATTAGTCTTTAGAAATCTTAAAGCAGGCGACATAACCCATTCACTAAAAGCAATGGCAAAAGCGATTGAAGAAAGTCAAATCGTTATGCTTCCTGGAGGCTTCAGTGCCGGTGATGAACCGGAAGGCTCAGGAAAATTCATTGCTTCCATATTTAGAAACCAAGTACTTAAAGAAGCAATTCACGAACTTCTTTATGAACGAGATGGTTTGATGATTGGTATTTGCAACGGTTTTCAAGCACTAATCAAATTAGGCTTGGTCCCATCAGGTCATATAATGGATCTTACAGAAGATGCACCAACATTAACATATAACACGATTGGTAGACATGTATCTTGCATGGCAGGAACCAAGGTTATGTCAAATAAGTCACCATGGCTATCTGGTGTTAAGCCAGGTGAGATATTTAAAATACCAATGTCCCACGGTGAAGGACGTTTTGTAGCCAGTGACCAAGTTGTTAGAAACTTGTTTAATAATGGTCAAATTGCCACCACCTATGTGGACTTATCAGGTAATCCAACAATGCATGGTCGTTTCAACCCGAACGGTTCTGTTTATGGCATTGAAGGGATTACAAGTCCGGATGGGCGGGTACTAGGAAAGATGGGACATTCAGAAAGAATCGGCTCCAATGTGGCAATCAACATTATTGGTAATCAAGATCAAAAAATATTTGAATCCGGAGTTGCATACTTTAGGAAATAATAGTGGTATAATAAAGAGGGCTGATTAGCCCCCTTTTACAGTAACTATAATATGATCTACAAAAAACATGGCAGCATGTATGAAAATAATTTGTGAGGTGAGATGATGTCGAATACTAATTTGAAGATTATTGCTTGTATTACTATGTTAATTGATCATATCGGTGCAATACTTTATCCGGATGTCAGCCTTTTAAGAATGATTGGACGGTTATCTTTTCCAATATTTACATTTCTTATTGTTGAAGGTTTCCATCACACAAAAAATATCAAGAAATACGGTATAAGACTAGGTATTTTTGCCCTAATATCGGAAATACCCTATGACTTAGCTTTTCGAGGTAATTTTATAGATTTTTATAAACAAAATATATTTTTCACCCTTTTTCTTGGACTGGTGTGTTTATGGCTCTATCATCGTTATAAGGCTCATCAGCCTATGTTAGCCATGATGGCTGTACTTTTAATAGGTGCACTGAGTGTTATACTAAGAACAGACTATACGATTTATGGCATAAGTATGATTTTTCTTTTTGATTTTTTCAGGGATAAGAGAATCATCGCTTGTGGCGCCGTTGGAGCAATTAATTTCATGATGGGAAGTATGGTTCAGGGCTTAGCGATATTTGCCTTACCTTTGATATTGGCCTATAACGGCAAAAAGGGTATCCATTTGAAGTTCCTTTTTTATGGCTTTTATCCGGTTCACCTTATGGTACTTTATCTAATTAAAATAGTTTGGAAGTAATCAATCTGGGTAATTAAGTTGTAAGGGCTGAATATTTTCAATGCGATTAAGAAAACGACGGGCCTCGTACTTTGCCATAGGCAGATTCATATCCAGATAGTTACCACAATCTCTGGCACAGGCACCGGGTAAAGGGGCGTTGTAGTTAGCCATATACTCAAAGAGTTCATTAATTAACCCGACAATATGATTTGAGGTGAGGTCACCTTTTAGGATGAGATAAAAACCGGTCCGGCATCCCATTGGACCAAAATAAATAACTTGGTCACCATAAGTAGCGTGTTGTCTCAAAAAAGTTGCACCCATATGTTCCATAGCATGAACTTCGGCAGTTTGTAGAACAGGCTCAAAGTTAGGTCGTGTCATTCGTATGTCAAAAGTAGTTAAGGTATATTCACCGATATGGTCTTTTCTTGAGACATATATACCGGGCAATAATTCTAAATGATTGACGTTAAAACTTGGTATTTTATCCATAATATATTCCTCCTAAAGGGGTGTCATGATTTATATGCCTTATAGTTCATTAAAACATAGAAGCTTATTTTCGTAAAGACTTGAAATACTTTTATAAAGTATTTATAATAGGGCTACATCATTATAGATGGAAGGTGTTTGTATGTATAAGGACATAAATAAAGAAGAATGGCAACAACTATTCTTAATCTATGGCTTCGCGATCGAAGAAATCAAAATCATATTAAACAGACTCTATGAAACTTATGAAAGTCAAGGAGAAAGCAATCCGATAGAGCACATTAAGACAAGGCTAAAAAGCTATGAAAGTATTGCCAGGAAACTGGAACAGAAGGAAAAACCGGTAAATGTTGCTAATGCAAAAAGATATCTAAATGATATAGCTGGTGTTAGAATCATATGCGCGTTCACAGCGGATATTTATGGTATATTAGAAGTATTGATTCATCAGACAGATATTAAAGTTATTGCTATTAAAGATTATATTCTGAATCCGAAAGCATCAGGTTATCAAAGCCTACATATATTGGTAGATGTATGGGTTCAGCTATCGGATTGTGTAGAAAAGGTTCCAGTTGAAGTGCAAATTAGAACCATTGCTATGGATTATTGGGCAACGTTAGAGCATAAATTAAGATATAAGTAC
This sequence comes from Petrocella sp., assembly GCF_059865615.1. NCBI lineage: Bacteria > Bacillati > Bacillota > Clostridia > Lachnospirales > Vallitaleaceae > Petrocella > Petrocella sp. The sequence goes on from NZ_JCBCDA010000102.1 coordinate 78,775, forward strand.
TTTGACAAAGCACCGGCACATATTGCTCAAGAACTCAAAAAATGCGCATCCATTATTAAAGACTTGGATCGTAAAATGATGACAATAAAAGAAGAGATTGATCGATATGAAGTTAAGAATATAGAAGGAAATTCAACCCGAAATATAGAAAAATAGGTGAAGTTTATGAATGGAACGGATTCTATCAAGAGACCTATAGAACATAATATGAAGGTCTTTTTGTTTGTAATTTTTTATATACCGATAGTAGCTAGCATGATTTATATGACAAATGAAATGGAATTAGGATTAGTGCAAGGTATATTGATCTTATCTCTAAGTGTTATATATTTATTCATACCCTCCTACCTCTACTTGAAGCATAGAAAGAAAGAACATGAAAGAATCAATCAAGCAATAGACGAAATGATGGCGCTACTTCAAAAGAAAGACGCAGAATTAAATGATAATCTGATTTTGGTTAGTAGATATAAGGAAGTTAAACAATTGGCCGACGCACTAACATCCTGGCAATCAGTTATAGAAGAAAAAGAAAAACAGCTGGTTGAAGAAAAAGAAAGATACAACCTTTTATATAGGAATATGGTTGAAAAAAGTATCCATTATGAAACCAATGAGTTGTGGATTGAAAGAATCATTGAAAATGGCTATGATGGGTTAATGATTACAGATAGTGTGGGAAAAGTGATACGATGTAACGAGGCTTTATTGCATTTGTTTTCAATTCCAAAAAATCGATTATCAATCTATAATTATTGCTATGAAATCTTCCATGAGAAAGACAAGATATGTGAAAAATGTAACAATGCATATGTACTTAGAACAGGCATTAAGCAAAGTAGACTTATTGATTTTGGAGATAGGATTATTGATCAGTTAACCATACCGGTTTACGACAATCAAAAGAGTATAAGTGCCTTCATCAAAACATATAGGGATGTGACAGAACAGAAAAAACTGGAGTTCAAAGTGAACCGGTCAACTAAGATGGAAGCCATTGGTCGACTAACCAGTGGCATATCCCATGACTTCAATAATATTTTACAAGTTATTTTAGGGTATTCAGATTTGGTTCATTATCATCTGGTAAAGTCAGAGCAAGATGAATTAGTAGCCAAAGTTAAAAACATAAGAGAAGCGGCATATAAGGCTGAAAGACTGATTAAGAAACTCATGATATTTAGTAAGATGGATCGTGTTCAAAAAGAGATTTTAAGCATAAACACATCAGTTGAAGAAATTGGCCATATGTTGGAACGAATTATCGGTGAAAGAATCAGCTTAAAATTAGAATTGGATTATCAAGTAGAAAAGATCATAGCGGACAAAACGCAAATGGAACAAATCATAGTCAACTTGTGTGTTAATGCCAAAGACGCCATCGGTGAATCGGGAGAAATCAGAATCAGAACCTACAATGTTATGAAAAAAAGCGGACAATTTGTTTGTTTGGAAGTATCAGATAACGGCACAGGTATACATGAAGATATTCAGAATAAGGTATTTGAACCCTTTTTTACAACAAAAGAGCTAGGGGAAGGTACAGGACTTGGTCTGGCTACGGTCCTTGGCATTGTCGAGAACCATGGTGGCACCATTGAACTCGACAGTGAAGTCGGACGCGGCACAAGCTTTAAGATTCTATTCCCTAATCAAAAAACAAGGCTTGTGATGATTGATCAACATAAGGAACATCATGTTCCTAGTAGTTTTGAGGGCCTGAAATTACTATTGATTGAAGATGACCGTATGTTATTGGAAGCAACAAAAACCATATTGGAAAGGATGGATATTCATGTATTGACCGCTGGGAATGGTCGTGATGCAATCAATGACTTTAGTCGATATAGCGATACACTGGATTTGGTTATTTTAGATTCCATCCTTCCGGACATTGAGGGTCTTAAGGTTTTTGAACAAATCCGTTCTATGAATAAGAAGATTAAAGTGCTGATGACAACAAGCTTCAATGATCCTACGATTATGGAGGCCAAATCTGTATTCAACCAACTTAAATTGATGCATAAACCATATACCAGTAAAGAATTGATGAAAGCTGTTGCTCAAACAGTATATGAATAAGGCTTTGACCTTGACTTATAACTGTGATAAACTATCAGAAGTTATGGAGACTACAAGTAAAATGCAAAGGATGGTAAAGGATGAATGAACAAGCGAATCAGAAGAAAATTATATTTAGCGGTATGCAACCAACAGGTGTTATTACCATTGGCAATTATTTTGGTGCATTAAAGAATTGGGTCAAGTTGCATAATGAGTACAATTGTTTATTCTGTGTGGTAGATATGCATTCTATAACCACAAGACAAGATCCTATCAAACTAAGAAAAAGTGCTAGAGAACTCTTGGCCTTATATATTGCGGCAGGCCTTGACCCGGATGAAAATCTAATTTATTACCAGTCTCATGTGCCTCAACATGCAGAATTGTCCTGGATATTAAGCTGTTTTACTTATATGGGTGAGTTAAACAGAATGACACAATTTAAGGAAAAGTCACAAAAAAGTGAATTGAACTTGAATGCAGGTTTATACACCTATCCCATACTTATGGCGGCAGATATTTTATTGTTTAAAACTGACTTAGTTCCAGTTGGCAACGACCAAAAACAACATTTGGAGTTGGCCAGAGATATAGCGAGTCGTTTTAATGGTATTTATGGCGATACTTTTACTGTGCCTGAACCCTATATAGCAAAAATGGGTGCACGTATTGCCAGTCTTCAGGAACCAACCAAAAAAATGTCGAAGTCAGATGAAAATCCAAATGCATATATTTCTTTGTTAGATGAACCAAGCGTCATTCGTAAGAAAATAAAAAAAGCAGTCACAGATTCAGATGCTTTGATTGCTTATACTGAAGAAAAAGCAGGTATCCGAAACTTAATTGATATTTACTGCTTGTCAAAGGACATTACCACAGATGAAGCATTAGAACATTTTCAAGGCAAGGGCTACGGAGAGCTTAAAGAAGAAGTGGCCGATGCCCTAATAGCTGAACTGGAACCTATCCAAAAGCGTTTTAAAGAGATATTATCAGACAAGGCATATCTTGACGGTATTATTTATAAAAATGCTGAGTCAGCAAGTCGGCTTGCACAAAGGACACTCCGAAAAGTCAAGAAAAAAGTAGGCTATCCTCAATAATTTCAGGTGCGCACTCTAAATGGTTGACAGTAGGACCAGATTTCTATAATATTAAAATCAGTAGCAACAACGGTACACCTTAGGATTATGATACCCGGTTACCCAATAATAACAAAAGGGGGCAAAAATTTTTATGGAAAAATTTTTTAAACTGAAGGAACATGGCACCAATGTAAGTACAGAATTATTGGCTGGATTAACAACGTTTATGACAATGGCTTATATACTCATTGTTAATCCCAATATTCTAAGTGTCACCGGCATGGACAAGAACGCACTTTTTACAGCAACAGCGGTAGCGGCGATTGTAGGTACCTTATGTATGGCTCTGTTTGCCAACTATCCCTTTGCTTTGGCGCCTGGGATGGGTTTGAACGCCTACTTTGCTTTTAGCGTCGTAATTGGTCTTGGCTATTCATGGGAGATTGCATTAACAGCGGTTTTTGTTGAAGGTATTATCTTTATACTCTTAACAGCGGTTAATATTCGAGAAGCTCTATTTAATGCCATACCTCTTAATTTGAAATACGCTGTAAGCGCCGGTATCGGTCTCTTTATTGCTTTTATCGGGTTCCAAAATGCCGGTATTGTTGTAGGTTATGACGCAACATTGGTTGCTCTTGGTGACCTAACCTCTTTGCCGGTGGTGTTATCGATTTTAGGTATCTTACTGACCGGACTTTTGGTTGTTAAAAAGGTAAAAGGTGCCATCTTAATTGGTATCCTAGGCACATGGATTCTAGCCATGATCACTGAGCTTATAGGTTGGTATGTGCCGGACTTTATAGCCACCTTCCCAACCATTCCATCTACTATTATGCAGGCACCCCCTTCGTTGGCGCCTATTTTCTTCCAATTAGACTTTAGTCAGGTATTGACTTTAGACTTTTTAGTGGTGGTCTTTGCTTTCTTATTTGTAGATTTATTTGATACACTAGGAACCTTAATCGGTGTTTCCAGTAAAGCAGGGTTCTTAGATGAAAAAGGTAATTTGCCAAAAGCAAAACAAGCTTTATTTGCAGATGCAGTGGCAACAACAGTTGGTGCCGTTCTTGGTACCTCTACCACAACCACTTACATAGAATCTGCAGCCGGTGTTTCAGACGGTGGTAGAACAGGATTAACAGCAGTTTCAACAGCGGCACTTTTTGCAGTTGCTTTATTCTTCTCACCAATTTTTTTGGCTGTACCAGCTTTTGCAACAGCACCTGCTTTGATTATCGTTGGATTCTATATGATGGAATCTGTTACTAAGATTACCTTTAGTGATTACTCAGAAGCCATTCCTGCATTCTTGACCATGATTGTAATGCCTCTTACCTATAGTATATCAGATGGTATCGTCTTTGGCTTTGTGTCCTATACAATCATTAATCTTTTAGCAGGAAAATCAAATAAACTGAGTATATTGATGTATGTCGTTTCCATATTGATGGTTGTCAATTTCATCATTTAAGGGTATAATAATCCTTAAAGTAGTGTTAAAAGGTCAAAACAAAGTAGTAAATTTAATTAACGTTTTATCTCCATATGACTGGCGGAAAGTGGGAGCACCCACAGGGAGTATGGAGACACTCTGATTATCAGAGTAAGAATGCCGACCGCCTGGGCGCTGAACCTATTAAAGTTCACGTGCTTGGGCGGTCTTTTTTATTGTTTTTCATCAAGATTGTTTCGAGCAAGCAGAAGAAAAGGAGAATTAATGATGATGGAACAATGGCATGGTTTTAACCAAGGAGATTGGACAAAAAGTATCAATGTAAGGGACTTTATCATGAAAAACTACACACCTTATGAAGGCGATGATGGTTTTTTGAAGCCGGCAACGTGTCGGACAACAGAAATGATCAATCGGCTGGAGGCCCTAAGACTTGAAGAAGAAAAATGTGGCGGGGTTCTTGCTATAGACACTCAAACCGTATCATCACTTTTAACCTTTAACCCAGGTTATTTGGACAAAGAACATGAGAGAATTGTTGGTTTGCAAACCGATGAACCCCTGAAAAGAGCAATTAATCCCTTTGGCGGTATCCGTTTAACAAGAAGTGCATGTGAAGCCTATGGTTATAAACTAAGCCGAAAAGTGGAAGAAGAATTTACATATAAAACAACGCATAACGACGGTGTCTTTAGAGCCTATACCGAAGAAATGAAAAACGCTAGACGCATTGGTGTCATAACAGGTTTACCGGATGCCTATGGTCGTGGTCGTATCATCGGTGACTATCGACGTGTAGCTTTATATGGTGTTGATTTTCTTATTCAGAAAAAGAAAGAAGATCAAGCATTACTCGGCCAAGTTTCAATGGATGTGGATAACATTCGTTTGTTGGAAGAAGTCTATCGACAAATTGATTTCTTGAAAAAACTAAAAAAAATGGCAGCAACATACGGACATGATATCAGTAGTCCTGCTGGAACGGCTATGGAAGCCATACAATGGACATATTATGGGTATCTAGGTGCTATAAAAGAACAGAACGGTGCAGCCATGAGCCTAGGTCGTGTTAGTACTTTCTTGGACATTTATATTGAAAGAGATTTTATACTGGGAAGATTAGATGAGGTTGCGGCTCAAGAGCTGATGGACGATTTGGTTATAAAACTAAGAATGGCGAGACAGCTTAGAACCGTTGAATACAATGAGCTTTTTGCAGGTGATCCTTTATGGATTACAGAAGCTATCGGCGGTATGGGTTTGGATGGACGTACATTGGTAACAAAAAACAGTTATAGAATGCTCAATACCCTGTATAACCTTAATCCATCTCCGGAACCGAACATGACCGTTTTGTGGTCAAAAGACCTTCCGGAAGCCTTTAAAAAGTATTGTGCAAAAGTCTCTATTGAAACGGATTCAGTTCAATATGAAAATGATGACTTAATGCGAGAGCGCTATAAGGATGACTATGCAATCGCCTGTTGCGTATCAGCCATGGAACTGGGTAAGCAGATGCAATTTTTTGGTGCAAGGTGTAACATGCCCAAAGTTTTACTCTTGGCTATAAATGGCGGTATGGATGAAGCAACAGGTATTAGAATAGGACCGGAAATGGAGCCAATAGATAGTACTATTCTAGACTATGAAGCGGTTAAGGAACGTTTTGAAATCTATCACAATTGGTTGTGCAAGCTTTATGTGAATACAATGAACATTATTCATTACATGCATGATAAATATGCCTATGAGAAATTACAAATGGCCTTACATGATACCCATGTTGAACGACATATGGCCTTTGGTATGGCAGGGCTTTCCGTCATGGCAGATGCTTTTAGCGCTATCAAGTACGGCAAGGTTGAAGCGATTCGGAACGAAGAAGCTTATATTTATGACTTTAAGACATCAGGTGACTTCCCCACATTTGGCAATAACGATGATCGCGTGGATCAGATTGCAGCCGAACTAACCACTAACTTCATTCTTGAATTAAAAAAGCATAAGACCTATAGGGATGCTAAACATACCTTGTCTATATTAACCATAACCTCTAATGTGGTATATGGTAAGAAAACAGGCGCTACACCGGATGGAAGAAGATCAGGAGAAGCCTTTGCACCAGGTGCTAACCCCATGCACAAAAGAGATCAAAATGGTGCCCTTGCCTCATTGAGCTCCGTTGCAAAAATCCCTTATGATAGTTGTAGGGATGGTGTATCTTGTACTTTTTCAATCCAACCCAAAGCCCTTGGAAAAGAAGATGAAAGCAGGCAATCAAATCTTGTAGGTATATTGGATGGTTACTTTGATGCCAATGCCCATCATCTTAACGTGAATGTGTTAAACAAAGAAAAGCTCATGGATGCCATGGCTCATCCGGAAAAATATCCAAACCTGACCATTCGTGTTTCTGGTTATGCAGTGAATTTCAATCGACTTAGCAAAGAACAACAATTGGAGGTCATAGGAAGGACCTTCCATAATATGATATAAGAAATGGTTAAGAAACCCCATTCACCTAATACAATTAAAGGAGTTATGATTATGAGAGCATTGATAAGTGTTTCGGACAAGACGGGCATTGTTGAATTTGCAAAAGCTTTAAGAGCATTAGACGTAGACATTATTTCCACAGGAGGAACAGCGAAGGTACTAGAAGAACAAGGCGTTGAGGTTATTGGTATATCGGATATCACTGGGTTTCCTGAATGCTTAGATGGTAGAGTAAAGACTTTAGACCCCCACATTCATGCTGGACTATTAGCAAGACGTGATAACAAAGAGCATATGGCGCAAATACAAAAACTGGGCGTAACACCAATTGATCTTGTTGTGGTGAATCTGTACCCTTTTAAAGCAACCATTCTAAAAGAAGGTGTGGAGCTGGATGAAGCCATTGAAAACATTGACATAGGTGGGCCAACTATGTTACGGTCTGCAGCCAAGAACTATCAAGACGTATCGGTTATTGTTGATCCGGCAGATTATGAAGTGGTACTTAATGAATTAAAGACAGGGAAGAGGGTTAAGAAGGAAACCAATTTTTACTTAAGTTCAAAGGTGTTTGAGCATACCAGTAGCTATGATACACTCATTGCTGCTTATATGAGGAAGCAAAGAGGCGCAACTGAATTACCGGAAGTGATTACCATGACCTTTGAAAAAGTTCAAGACATGCGCTACGGGGAAAACCCCCATCAACAAGCAGCTTTTTACAAAGAAGTTGTGAATACAAAAGGCATGTTAACCGATGCCGTTCAGCTTCATGGTAAAGAACTCTCTTTTAACAACATCAATGACACCCATGGTGCACTTGAATTGTGTAAAGAATACAGTGAACCGACAGTAGTAGCCTGTAAACATGCAAATCCATGTGGCGTAGGCAGTGGTAGTGACATATATGAAGCGTACATGAGAGCATATACCTCAGATCCTAAATCCATTTTCGGTGGTATCATCGTGGCCAATAGAGAAATTGATTCAAAAACAGCCCTTGAAATCAATAAGATTTTTATTGAAATCGTAGTGGCACCAAGCTATAGCGCAGAAGCCCTTGAGATATTAAGAGGAAAGAAGAATATTCGATTATTACAACTTGAGAATATTGAAGTGAAGCAAGCAGATTCAGCTTATGATTTGAAGAAAGTCAGTGGTGGTTTACTGGTTCAAACCATTGACAATGTACTGTACGAAGGTGAATTAGAAGTCGTAACAGATCGTAAGCCAACACCTAAAGAACTGGAAGATTTAAAATTCACATGGAAAATCGTGAAATATGCAAAATCCAATGGTATTGCCATAGGTAAAAACAAACAATCTCTTGGTGTAGGACCGGGACAAGTGAATCGGATATGGGCTTGTAATCAAGCCATAGATCACTGTAAGGAAGCATTAGGTGATACGATACTAAACGGTGCATCTTTAGCATCTGACGCATTCTTTCCTTTCTCAGATTGTGTAGAGGCAGCAGCAAGGGCGGGCATTACAGCTATCATTCAACCTGGTGGATCCATGAAGGATCAGGAATCCATCGATGCATGTAACAAGTACGGCATAACCATGGTCTTTACAGGCATGAGACATTTTAAACACTAAGACTAAAAAAAGCCATATTTTATTGGTCATTATTTCAAAGCAAAAAACCTTCACATAGGGTTGTTTTATGATATAATTTGTTAGAACCTATAAAACTTATTAGTAAATGGTTAGGCGTCAATTTGACACCTAACCATATATGAAACAATAAAATAGATGGTGTTAGTATTTAACCATCTCAATAAAATGGAGGTAATGCATATGTTAGTATCTGCAACGGAGATGTTGAGAAAAGCGAAAGCAGGGAAATACGCAGTAGGTCAGTTTAATATCAATAATTTGGAATGGACAAAAGCAGTTTTATTAACGGCTCAGGAGAACAATTCACCGGTTATTTTAGGCGTATCTGAAGGTGCCGGTAAGTATATGGGTGGGTACAATACCGTTATGGGTATGGTCAAAGGTATGATACATGATTTAAAAATCACTGTACCTGTTGCGGTTCATTTAGATCATGGTTCAATGGATGGTGCCAAAAAATGCATTGAAGCTGGATTTACATCAGTCATGTTTGATGGATCGCATTATGACATTGAAGAAAACGTTACTAAAACCAAAGAAATCATAGAATTAGCCCATTCAAAAGGTATTTCCGTAGAAGCGGAAGTGGGCTCCATTGGTGGCGAAGAAGACGGTGTCATCGGATCTGGTGAAATTGCAGATCCACAAGAATGTAAAAGAATAAATGATCTTGGCGTAGATATGTTAGCCGCAGGCATTGGAAACATTCATGGTGCTTACCCAGAAAACTGGGCAGGTCTTAGCCTAGATACACTTGAAGAGATTCAAAAGTTAACAGGCGATCGTCCTTTGGTACTACATGGCGGAACAGGTATTCCAGATGCGATGGTAAGAGATGCCATCACCCTAGGTGTATCCAAAATCAATGTAAATACAGAATGTCAATGGACTTTTGCAGCTGCAACCAGAAAATATATCGAAGAAGGCAAAGACAAAGTAGGAAAAGGTTTTGACCCACGTAAGTTGCTAGCACCAGGCTTTGAAGCTATCAAGGCAACCGTAAAAGAAAAGATGATTTTATTTGGATCAATCGACCAAGCATAATAGTTAGATGATTTAGCATAAAAAGGAGTAGATCTTTAGGGTTTACTCCTTTTTGAGCTATAATAGCAGATTGGTAGTTTGTATAAGACATTTGAAGGCGCAATTAGGACAAGATGGAGGGGGCTACAGTGCCTATATGTATACACGTTTTTTTTGTTGGTATAACGCTAATCTTTATGTTAAAATAGTAGTATGTAGACTAGGCTTTATGTTAACACGAAGTAGAACAGACGCGCAATAGAAGGGAGAGATTAAAATGGCAACTAAAGAATTAGTGGGCTTGCTACTTGCAGGCGGACAAGGCAGTAGGTTAGGCGTATTGACATCTTCAACTGCAAAGCCAGCCATCCCATATGGTGGTAAGTTTAGAATCATTGATTTTCCTTTAAGCAATTGCATCAATTCAGGTATCGATACGGTAGGTGTTTTCACTCAATATGAACCCTTAGAGTTAAACGCCCACATCGGCATTGGTAAGCCTTGGGATTTGGATCGTAATAATGGTGGCGTAACAATTTTATCACCCTATTTAAGGTCGGAAAATAATGACTGGTTTACCGGAACAGCTAACGCGGTTTACCAAAATATTCATTATATTGATAAGATAGCACCAGAATATGTGGTGATTCTATCAGGTGACCATATTTATAAAATGGATTACGCTAAAATGTTGGAAGCACACAAAAAAAATGAAGCAGATGCGACGATATCTGTTTTTGAAGTACCAATTGAGGAAGCTAGCCGTTTTGGTTTGATGAATACGGATGCGACGAATCGCATTCTTGAGTTTGAAGAAAAACCGGCTCAACCTAAGAGTAATTTAGCTTCTATGGGTGTCTATATATTCACATGGGAGATTTTGAGAGAATACTTAATTCGTGACGATGATAATGAAGCATCTGAAAAAGATTTTGGTAAAAACATTATTCCAATGATGCTTGAAGAAAACAAAAGGATGTTTGCTTATGCTTTTGAAGGCTATTGGAAAGATGTTGGTACCATTCAGTCCTATTGGGAGTCTAACATGGATTTGATTGAACGTGTACCAGAATTTAATTTATTTGACCACAATTGGAAAATTTATACAACTAACCCGGTTATGCCAGCTCATTATATTGGTCCAAAGGGAAGTGTCAAAAAATCAATTGTTGCAGAAGGATGTATGGTATATGGAACAGTTAGAAACTCGATTATTTTCCCAGGCGTCATTATAGAAGAAGGTGCATACGTAGAAGATTCTATTATTATGTCCAACGCAGTCATTGGTAAGAATACTAAGATTTATAAAAGTATTCTTGCAGAAAAAGTGGTTGTAGGAGAAGGCGTGGAAATGGGTGTTGGCGAATTGGTGGTTAATACAATTAAACCGGATATTTATAACACAGGCATTAATGTAATTGCTGAAAGTGCGTTTATACCGGACCAAGCTATACTTGGGAAAAATGTCGTTATCCACAAATGCGTCGATGCCTCGGACTATGCTACATTGAACATAGCTTCCGGAGGAACAGTATTTAAAGGAGGTACGAGACATGAGTAGAGCTTTAGGAATCATTATTACAGGTGGACGAAAAGAAAGCATGAAAGAATTGGTAGCAAAAAGGTCAGTATCAGCAATACCGGTAGGTGGAAAATATAGGGCTATCGATTTTGTTCTATCCAATATGATTAACTCAGGCATTGACAAAGTTGGAGTTGTTACGCAATACAGTTTCAGATCTCTTATGGATCATCTGGGTGCTGGTAAAGAATGGGATCTTGATCGAAGGAACAATGGCCTATTCATGTTTCCACCCTATTTAGCAGGAGAGAATTCAGGCTGGTATAGAGGTTCGGCGGATGGCATGTACAGTAATATTTCTTTTTTGAAGCGAAGCACAGATGAGTATGCCATCATAGCGACAGGGAATTGTATTTATAGAATGGACTTTAATCTATTGGTAGATGCCCATGAAAAACAAAAGGCAGACATTACAATTATGTACCGAGATATGTCGGAACTTGACCCGGTCGAGCTTAAAGAATTTGGTATCATTAAACTTGACAATCAGGGACGTGTTATTGATCTTAGGGAAAAACCTCAATCACCAGATGGTAAAATAGCATCACTTGGGGTATATGTTATGAAACGCACATTGCTCATTGAACTTCTTGAAGAGAGTGAAGCTCATGGCCATTATGACTTTGTTAAAGATATTTTGATTCGTAAGTTAAATAAACTCAATATAATGGGATATGAATATAAGGGCTATTGGCGTTCACTAAGTTCAATATCCATGTTCTATAACTGTAATATGGATATGATTGAACCGGAAGTGCGTCAAGAATTATTCAATACGGATGGTAAGGTCTTTACAAAAGTTAAAGATGAGACGCCTACGAAGTATAATGAAGAAGCAGTGGTCAACCATTCTATTATTGCAGATGGTTGTATCATCGAAGGTGAGGTTTATAACAGTGTTCTATCAAGGGGCGTAAAAATTGGTAGAGGTGCAGTTGTTAGAAACAGTATTATTATGCAAGATACGGTGATAGAACCCAATGCAAATCTAGACTATGTCATCCTAGACAAAGAAGTAACGGTCAAAGAAGGCAAAGCTTTAAAAGGGGAGCGAAGTTTCCCAATTATTGTAGGCAAACATATAGAAATCTAACAAATCTAAACCTAATGTGTAATGTGATGATCAGAGTCTCTAGGTGAATAAAAGCTTAGAGACTTTTTTTACTCTTTAAAAATTGAAAAATTCAAAGTTTATTGAAGGCCGTCTCATGAAAACGCTTCCACAAACTGTATGTCGGCAGACAGCTCCGGCTGTTGTAGCTAATCCACGGATAAGTTTTTATAGGACGAGTTAAGATGGCACAAAAGCGATCGCTTATACTTTCACAGTATACTTTTCTAACTTTGCAAAAGAATTTAAACTTCCTTAATAACTAGAAGGACAAATATATGTTATAATGTAGAGGTAACAATTGAAAATAATATTCATAATCCTATGCATAAATAGGCAAATAAACCTAAAGGAGGTAGTTTATGGAAACATTACCCATTCTCCTCATAGCCATCGGTATTCTATTATTAATTGCAGAAATATTTATACCAAGCTTTGGCATCACTGGCGGTATAGGCATTGTGGCTATTTTGATTGGCGTCATTATGACAAGCAATACAGTAGCTGAAGGCGTTGTGATGTTTTTGCTTATCTTACTAGTAGCCATTATTCTCATGTACTTAGCCTATAAATTCATAGCATCTAGGAGAAGCCCCTTAATTCAGAAAGCCCAACTAAATGAAGAAATTCTAAAAAGTGATTTGAACGAACTTGTGGGCAAAAAAGGTGTCGCTTTAACCTCACTTAGACCTTCTGGTAAAGGCGTATTTGTTGGCTTGGAGTTAGATGTATTAACAAAAGGTAGTTTTATTACAAAAGGTTCTAAAATTATAATATCAGAAATGGAAGGCAAAAAAATCTTTGTTAAAAGTATAGAATAGGAGGTATTGATATGGAACAACCCATTGGTATGTTACTCATAGTTTCTTTGGTGGTACTGTTTTTGGCTTTGTTTTTTAGCGTTATTCCGGTAAGATTGTGGATTGCCGCTATTTCATCCAATGTCAAGGTCAGTATAGCTGGCTTAATAGGTATGAAGCTACGTCGTGTAAAGCCGAATCTAATTGTATTGCCTTTGATTCGAGCGGTAAAAGCAAATATAGATGTGGATATTAATCAGCTAGAATCTCATTTGCTAGCAGGCGGAAAAGTTGGTCGTGTTGTAGACGCTCTAATAGCAGCGCACAGGGCTAAATTAGATCTGACTTTTGAACGGGCAGCCGCTATTGATTTGGCAGGTCGTGATGTACTTGAAGCGGTAAAAATGAGTGTTACCCCTAAGGTAATCGAAACACCTTTGGTCGTAGCAGTTGCAAAAAACGGTATTGAGGTCAAAGCGTTGGCAAAAGTAACGGTACGAGCCAACCTTGATCGATTAGTAGGTGGTGCAGGTGAAGAAACCATTATCGCAAGGGTTGGTGAAGGTATTGTCACCACAGTCGGTTCAAGTGAAAGTCACAAAGAAGTTCTAGAAAACCCGGATATGATTTCTGAACGGGTCTTAAATAAAGGCCTGGACTCTGGAACCGCATTTGAAATCCTTTCGATAGATATTGCAGATATTGATTTGGGTAAAAATATTGGTGCAAGGCTTCAAGCAGAACAAGCAGAAGCAGATAAACAAATCGCTCAAGCAAAAGCTGAAGAACGACGAGTTTTTGCCATCGCGAGAGAACAAGAAATGAAAGCTTTGGTTGAAGAAATGAAGGCGAAAGTGGTTGAAGCTGAAGCGCAGGTGCCCCTTGCTATAGCGGAGGCATTTAGAAAAGGCAATATTGGTGTGATGGATTATTATAATCTAAAAAACATTCAGGCGGATACAGGTATGAGAGAGTCTATTGGTGAAAGTGACAAGGAAATCTAGGAGGCGTGGATATGAGAAGCCTTAAAAAAGAAGTAAAAAGTCTGACAAAGAAGGAGCTAAGGAAGGCGATACTTTTAAAAGAAATACTTGGAAAACCAAAAGCACTGGATAATAGGATTATAAAACACAAATAAAAGTTAAAGTCGTTTATAACAAAGACACAGATCAGACCCGGAACATACCTGGTCTGTGTCTTTTCCTTTGTTCTTGGTTCTTCTTGACAGTCTGACATTCCTATGATATATTCATAACAATCGAGTATAAGATAGCATGATGAATAAGAGGAGTACTCTTAAATTGGTTTTTTAAGCGAGTTCGGGGTGGTGAAAGCCGAATAGGAACTATAAGAGGAATGGTGCTTAGGAGTGCATTGATGATGAGTGGGTATTTTACCAATTAGGGTGGAACCGCGGAAGTGACATGCTTTCGTCCCTTATGACTAGGGATGGCAGGGTGTTTTTTTAATATCTTAACATCTATATATGAAAGCTGAAAGGGTGATAATCATGGAAAAAACAATGGAAAAAATTGTAGCATTGGCAAAAGCAAGAGGATTTGTCTATCCTGGATCAGAGATATACGGTGGGTTAGCCAACACATGGGACTATGGACCTCTTGGTGTAGAGCTAAAGAACAATGTAAAGAAGGCTTGGTGGCAGAAGTTTGTCAAAGAAAGTCCTTACAATGTGGGTGTCGATTGTGCCATATTGATGAACCCACAAGCTTGGGTTGCTTCAGGTCATGTAGGTGGGTTTAATGACCCATTGATGGATTGTAAAGCATGTAAAGAACGTTTCCGAGCAGACAAAATGATTGAAGATTACATGGAAACTCAAGGCATTATCATTGAAGATCCTGTAGATTCATGGTCTAATGAAGCAATGAAAGCTTACATAGAGGACAATAACATAGATTGTCCTTCCTGTGGTAAACATGACTTTACAGACATTAGACAGTTTAATTTGATGTTCAAGACCTTCCAAGGTGTAACAGAAGATGCCAGAAATACAGTGTATTTACGTCCTGAGACGGCTCAAGGTATTTTTGTTAACTTCAAAAATGTACAAAGAACGTCCAGAAAGAAAGTGCCGTTTGGTATTGCACAAGTTGGAAAATCGTTTAGAAATGAAATAACACCAGGTAATTTTACATTTAGAACGAGAGAATTTGAGCAGATGGAATTAGAGTTTTTCTGTAAGCCAGGAACGGATATCGAATGGTTCTCTTATTGGAAAGCTTTTTGTGTCAACTGGTTAGAGGAACTTGGTATGACCAAAGACCATATGCGCGTTAGAGACCATAGCCCTGAAGAATTATCTCATTATTCTAATGCTACAAGTGACATTGAATTCTTATTTCCCTTTGGCTGGGGTGAGTTATGGGGTATTGCCTCAAGAACGGATTTTGACTTAACACGTCATCAAGAACATTCCGGTCAGGATTTGACTTACTTTGATCAAGAAGCCAATGAAAAATATGTACCTTATTGTGTAGAGCCTTCGCTTGGGGCTGACCGTGTGACGCTGGCTTTTTTATGTGAAGCCTATGACGAAGAGACCTTAGAGAACGGTGAAATCAGAACAGTTTTAAGATTCCATCCGGCACTTGCGCCGATGCAGATGGCCATTTTACCACTGTCTAAAAAACTCAATGATGATGCTCAAAAGGTTATGGACTTGCTTAGCAAATATTACAATGTGGAATTTGATGATCGTCAAAGTATTGGTAAACGCTACAGACGTCAAGACGAAATTGGAACACCCTTTTGTATAACTTATGATTTTGACTCGAATGAAGATCAATCTGTAACCATCCGTCATAGAGACTCAATGGAACAGGAACGCGTAAAAATCAGTGAGCTCTTGGAATATTTTCATAATAAATTTGATTTTTAGTAGGTTTACAGTATGAAATAAAATCAAGATATATACAAACTATATAAAATAGACAAAAATTTAACGAAAATGTTTTACTTTTCGTTAAAATCCTTAAATAGCTTCAAGGAACTATAAAAAATGGGAATTTAGGGTACACATTTTGTCTTGTTGTGTTATAATATATAAGGGCAAAAGATGTGATTTTGCCCTTATATATATGTGTGTGAAAACAGGCCAACCCTGTTTACAATAAACGCAACGGATTAGGGTGGTTTTGATTTTTTGGTAGTTTGAGACAACCTGAAACGTTGACAATTAAATTTATTTAGGAGGACAAAGAATGAGCAAAAAGTTTGTTTATATGTTCAGTGAAGCAGATGGGTCCATGAAAAACCTATTAGGTGGTAAAGGTGCGAATCTTGCTGAAATGACTAAATTAGGACTTCCAATCCCTCAAGGATTTACAGTTTCAACAGAAGCCTGTATCAAGTACTATGAAGATGGAAGGAAGATTACAGACGAGATCAAGGCTGAAATCAGAGCATCTTTGGCAAAACTTGAAGAAATCACCGGAAAGACTTTTGGTGATAATAACAAACCATTATTAGTATCTGTACGTTCTGGTGCGAGAGCATCTATGCCTGGTATGATGGATACGGTACTTAATTTAGGTCTTAATGATGTATCAGTTGAAGGATTTGCAGTAGCAACAGGCAATCCAAGATTTGCGTATGATTCATACAGAAGATTTATTCAGATGTTCTCAGACGTGGTTAAGGGACTTCCAAAATCACAATTTGAGCGTGTTCTTGATGAAATCAAAGAGTCCAAAGGATTTGAAAACGACTTAGAGTTGTCAGCAGACGACCTTAAAGAAGTTGTAGAAGCTTTCAAAGCTTTATATGTTAAACATGAAGGTACAGAATTCCCACAAAAGCCAGTAGAACAACTTATGGCGGCAATTGATGCGGTATTTGATTCATGGAACAATGAAAGAGCAGTGATTTATAGAAGAATGCATGATATTCCAGGTAGCTGGGGAACAGCAGTTAATGTTCAATCTATGGTATTTGGTAATATGGGTGATACATCCGGTACAGGTGTTGCCTTTACAAGAAACCCATCAACTGGTGAACGTGGTATTTACGGTGAGTATTTATTAAATGCTCAAGGTGAAGACGTTGTTGCCGGTATCAGAACGCCAGAGCCTATCACAAGACTTGAAAATGATATGCCAGAAGCATATGCAGAATTCATGAGACTTGCTACTAAGCTTGAAAATCATTATAAAGATATGCAAGATATGGAATTTACAATTGAAGATAAAGTGCTTTATTTCTTACAAACACGTAATGGTAAAAGAACAGCTCAAGCAGCTCTTAAAATTGCGGTTGATTTGGTAGATGAAGGTTTATGTACAAAAGAAGAAGCTTTACTAAAAGTGGATCCAAAACAATTAGACCAATTGCTTCACCCTAACTTTGATGTAGAAGCATTAGCAGCGGCAAAAGTTTATGGTTCAGCACTTCCAGCATCACCAGGTGCAGCAGCAGGACAAGTATACTTTAATGCTGATGATGCAGTTGCAGCAAAAAAACGTGGTGAGCGTGTTATCTTAGTAAGACTTGAGACTTCACCAGAAGATATTGAAGGTATGGATGCAGCGCAAGGTATCTTAACAGCTCGTGGTGGTATGACTTCTCATGCAGCCGTTGTTGCACGTGGCATGGGTACTTGCTGTATATCCGGTTGTGGAGAAATCAAAATAAATGAAGCAGCAAAAACCTTTACTTTAGGCGGAAAAACTGTTGCAGAAGGTGATTTTATTTCACTTGATGGTTCAACGGGCAAAATCTACCTTGAAGAAATAAAAACAGTTGATCCTGAAATAAGTGGCGACTTCAGTAAATTTATGGGTTGGGCAGATGACGTAAGAACACTTAAAGTCAGAGCCAATGCGGACAGTCCTAAGGATGTAATCAACGCTGTAGAGTTTGGTGCAGAAGGTGTTGGACTTTGTCGTACAGAGCACATGTTCTTTGAAGAAGACAGACTGCCAAAAATCCGTCAGATGATCGTATCCAATACAGTTGAAGAAAGAGAAGCAGCTCTGGCCGAGTTAATTCCTTTCCAAAAGGCTGACTTTAAAGGTATGTACAAAGCACTTGCAGGTAAGCCAATGACAGTTCGTCTTCTTGATCCCCCACTTCATGAGTTCTTACCTCAAGAAGAAGGCGACATTAGAGAATTAGCTAAAGAAATGGGCTTAACTTTTGAAGCGTTAAAAGAAACTGTAGAAAGCCTACATGAGTTTAACCCAATGCTTGGCCATAGAGGTTGTAGACTTGCAGTAACCTATCCTGAAATCGCAGTTATGCAAACTCGTGCCATTATAGAAGCCGCAGTGGAAGTTATAGCAGAAGAAGGTATTGACGTTATCCCAGAGATTATGATTCCTCTTGCTGGTGAAGTTAAAGAACTTGCATATGTTAAGAATGTTGTAGTAGATACAGCTGAGAAAGTAATTGCAGAAAAAGGCGTTAAGCTTAAGTATCTGGTTGGAACCATGATTGAGATTCCACGTGCAGCTTTAACTGCAGACTTGATTGCAGCAGAAGCTGAGTTCTTCTCATTTGGTACCAATGACTTAACACAAATGACATTTGGTTACTCAAGAGACGATGCTGGTGCTTTCCTTGATGATTACTACAAAAAATCCATACTTGAATCAGATCCATTTGCTAGACTTGACCAAACAGGTGTTGGCCAGTTAGTTGAAATGGCAGTTGTAAAAGGTAGAGCAGCAAGACCAGATATCAAGCTTGGTATCTGTGGTGAGCATGGTGGAGACCCATCATCCATAGAATTCTGTCACAATGTTGGACTTGATTATGTTTCTTGTTCACCATTCCGTGTTCCGATAGCAAGACTTGCAGCAGCACAAGCAGTATTAAATAACAGATAATCACAGAAATTAAAAAGCCTTCGCATATGCGAAGGCTTTTTTTAATGATTTTAAAACAAATATCACTGTAACTCAGCTAAGCCAACATAAACCATGAAGTTCCTGGAAGCAGACTGCCGACTTTTGGTGCATAACTGACTTATTATTCCCATTGGCTTAGCAACAACTCAGCCGCTGCTATGGTGGCAGCTTGAACTGCTTCTTGTACCTCACTTCTTCCTAACCAGTTATTTCCTTGATTGTCATAAAGACTTTCAAGAAAACGTTTTAAGTCTAATCGGGTATATTTTGGATCGTTTTCTTTAGAATGATTAAGTTGTCCATAAACCAGTTGGAAAGTTTCTTCATACTTCATATCAATAGATGTATCTGCAAACATAATGTGATAACCTCCTTGCATATCCTATATATTAAATAGAGTATATCACAATATGAAATTATATGTCAATCCATGTTGCCCAATATTAAATATAATGATAGAATATTCATGTGCCAAGGAAAGAAATAATCGGGATAGGATGGACAATAATATGAATAAAAAGTATTTATTCAAAAGGCGTAATGCAATAATCTGTTCAATCGTGTTTATAAGTCTATTTTTTAATATGAAAATATTTGCTATGCAAGATGGTTCTCAACATAGCTATGACTATCCCCATGTCTTGTTGATTAACTCTTACCACAAAGGCTTTGGATGGACAGATACTCAAACAGATGCCATTATCGAAGCCTTTAGAACTTATAATGAAAATATTATTGTATCTGTTGAATACCTGGATTGGAAAAGATATCCAAATGAAGAAAATTTGGACTTACAATATCATGTCATTTTGCATAAATACAGGTACGTTAATACGGACCTTATCATGACAACAGATGACATTGCTATGGAATTTGCCATCCAACATAGAGATGGCATTTTTGCAGGAAAACCAATTGTCTATACCGGTGTATTAGAGGAATCGGCTATAAGACGTACTCAAGACGTTGAGAATATAATTGGTGTATATGAGGTGTTAGATAGTGCAGGCACAGTGGATCTAATGTTAGAGCTACAACCGGAGATTCATAATATATATGTGGTTTGTGACGCTACAGAAAGTGGTAAAGATGTCAGTCATGCTATTGTTGAGGCTATTGAAAGCTCTGATACTAACCTAAGCTATAGAATTCTTGATGATTTAAGTTATGAGCAAATCATGACATTACTTGAGGGAGCACAAGAAGGTAATGCTGTCATTATGGGTACTTATACCATGGATAGCCAAGGCAAAAAGAAATCAAATGAAACATTCTCAAAGGAGCTGGCGGAGATAACAACCCTCCCCATGTATACTGTCTATGAGTATCTATTGGATTATGGTGTCATTGGTGGCAGTTTACTCAGTGGCACGATGCAAGGAACCTATGGTGCCGGTTTGGCAATTGGGCTCATAGAGGGTACACCGATGGAATCTTTGGAAACAGTTAATATAAAACCGGTCTACTATGGCTTTGATTATATATATTTAGAAAAAAATAATATTGATTTAGAGGATATACCTGCAGGAAGCGTCGTTATTAATCGTCCTATATCTTACTATGAAATGCATAGGGAAGTTATACTTATTTTTTCAGGTATTACACTAATCCTTCTAGTATTTATAATCATTTTAAGCTATAACGTTAAGATGCGGAAAAAAGCACAAAAGGATTTGGAAGAGGAACATAATACATTAATATCAACATATGAAGCATTAACTGCATCAGAAGAGGAGTTGAAAGCTCAGAACGAGGAACTTATAGAACAACAGGAGAAAATCAATTATTTAGCTTATAATGACTTTTTGACAAAACTACCTAATCGTTTACATATGGAGAAATATTTTGCCATGCTGGTTAAAAACACCAATAGACTTCATCCGAAAGTGATGATGGCTTTTATAGATATTGATAATTTCAATTATATAAATACAGCCCATGGTCATCAAATTGGAGATCGCTTGCTACAAGAGATCAGTGATTTGTTTAAGACATATATTCAAGATAAAGGCACCATTGGTCGTATTGGAGGTGATGAGTTTATATGTCTTGTTGGTATTGAAGAAAGATTTGATTGTAAAGATTATATAGATGGTTTAATGGATAAGATTAATAGAAGTCTTGAAATCAGTGGAAAACAATTGTTTGTTACAGCAAGCATCGGTTATGCAATCTATCCTGATGATGGTTTGACCTATGATGAACTGCTTATTAGAGCGGATATGGCTATGTACAAAATGAAGTCAATGGGTAAAGCCAAGGCAAGCCGTTTTGATATAGAGATGAACCAGGAAATGACGGATAAAATCAATCTTACCAATGCATTAAAGTATGCGTTGTTAAAAGATGAATTCCATTTAGTTTATCAACCACAATACAATAGTAAAAGCCAAAAAATAGTTGGTTATGAAGCCCTAATTAGATGGAACAGTCATACTTTAGGACAGGTATCACCTGCTCGCTTTATTCCCATAGCTGAATCAACAGGCGACATAGTAGAGATTGGGAAGAAGGTCATAGAAGAAGCGGCTAGATTTGCAAAAAGAATCAATAATTTGGATGGGGATATCAT
This sequence comes from Petrocella sp., assembly GCF_059865615.1. Classification (NCBI taxonomy): domain Bacteria; kingdom Bacillati; phylum Bacillota; class Clostridia; order Lachnospirales; family Vallitaleaceae; genus Petrocella; species Petrocella sp. The sequence continues at coordinate 100,454 of NZ_JCBCDA010000102.1, forward strand.
TAAAGTTGCCGTTAATATTTCTGTTGTTCAGTTATTGCACTCTGATTTTGTTGATATTGTAAAAACAATTGTTGAAACTGAGGAGGTTAATCCAAATTGGATTGAATTTGAAGTAACAGAATCCATATTAATTAAATCATTTGATTTAGTTAATAAACAGTTAAAAGTCATATCCGAAATGGGTATTGATATAGCTTTAGATGATTTTGGTACAGGTTACTCATCCTTAACATACCTAAGAAAACTACCTATATCGACCCTTAAAATTGATAAAACCTTTATTGATGACATACTAAATGAAGGTGAGAATCATTTTTTTACCAGAGCGATTATTGACATTGCGCACAGATTGAACTTTAGGGTTGTAGCCGAAGGCGTTGAAGAACAATTTCAACTGGATTACTTAAGAGCGGGTAATTGTAATACAATCCAAGGCTATTTGTTCAGTAAGCCACTTATTGAAGGGGACGCACTAGAACTGCTCCAGAATTACAAGTAGCTTTTTAGATTGATGGTAGATGGTTCATGTATACCTGTGAATCAGCGAACTTGACATTCATAGTTTCACCATGTAGTATAGCAATAGAAATTAGTCTAATTGTGACATATAATAGGAGAAAATCATGGCAGAATCATTACAAGGTAGTGGGTGTACGTTAAGCATCCCCACAATTCCGTTAAAATCAGTAAAAGAAATAGAACGTAGTATCATTAAAACATATAGAAAAGAGATATGGTCAAGATTTATTAAAGCCGTAAAAGCATTTAACCTAGTTGAAGAAGGCGATCGAATTGGCATTGGCGTATCTGGTGGTAAGGATAGTTTGTTGTTATGTAAGTTACTTCAGGAACTGAAAATCCATGGTGACGTTAACTTTGATATCGAGTACCTAGCCATGAACCCAGGTTATCACATTACCAATGAAGAAAGACTAAAAGAAAACTGTAAGCATTTGAATATTCCCATTACTTTTTTTGATTCAGGTATTTTTGGCATTGTAGATGCCATTTCCAGTGATTATCCTTGTTACCTATGTGCCAAAATGCGAAGAGGTGCCCTATACGCTAAGGCGCAAGAGCTTGGCTGTAATAAATTGGCTCTTGGTCATCATTTTGATGATGTGATCGAGACCCAACTGATGAACATTTTTTATGCAGGTACAACAAAGACAATGATGCCAAGACTTAAATCATTGAACTTTGAAGGTCTTGAGCTAATAAGACCTATGTACTACATCCATGAAGAAGATATTAAGAGATTTACCAATCATGCAGGCCTTCAGCCCATGAATTGTGGTTGTGTTGTGGCGGCGAAGAAAACATCGAGCAAACGTCGTGAAATGAAGGAACTAATTGCCAAGCTAAAAAAGAATAATCCAGATATTGATAAATGCATTTTGCAGTCGGCTCATAATGTCAACATGGATTGTATTGTAGGATGGCAGTCAAAGGGTGAAAGACATAGTTTTTTGGATACCTATAAGTAAGAATACAGAACAGTATGTGTTCTTAAGGAGAATATGACATGATAGATAAAAAAGCGATAGAGGACCACATAAGAGGCATACTCATAGCACTGGGTGATGATCCAAACAGAGAAGGTCTTAGAGACACACCAGCTCGAGTAGCAAATATGTACGAAGAAGTTTTTGAAGGCATGACCTATACCAATGATGAACTTATTGAGAAGCTAGGTGTGACCTTCGATGAAGAGGAAATATATGAGAATAGTAAACAAGATATGGTGCTCATGAAAGACATACAATTGTTTAGTTATTGTGAACACCATTTGGCATTAATGTATAATATGAAAGTGGCCGTCGCCTACATACCGAGTAAAAAAGTGATTGGTCTGAGTAAAATTGCACGCATAGCGGATATGGTTGGTAAACGACTTCAGTTACAGGAACGTATAGGTGCTGATATTGCTTATATAATGAGAAAAGTAACAGATACAGAGGATGTGGCAATCATTATTGAAGGTGAGCACAGCTGTATGACCACAAGAGGCATCAAAAAACCAAATACTAAAACAATCACCACAACCTTAAGTGGCAGATTTGAAGATAATATTGAAATCTATCAAAAACTAATGGCGCTTTATAAGGTGTGAGGTGAAACATGTTTTTAATGATTGATAATTATGATTCTTTTGTTTATAACCTGGTTAGGTATATAGAAGAACTGGGTGAACACATACTGGTAAAGCGAAATGATGACATATGCATGGATGATATTAGGCAGTTGAAACCAAAAGGTATCATTTTATCACCCGGTCCCAAGAGGCCGGAAGATGCAGGCATTTGTTTGGAAATTGTTAGAGCATTTGGTGGTATTATACCCATATTGGGCATATGTCTTGGCCATCAAGTCATTGGTCATGTCTATGGTGGTCATGTAACAAAAGGTAAAACCCCGATACATGGTAAGGTTTCAGCGGTCTACCATGATCAGACAGGTTTATATAAAGGATTGAGTATGCCGTTTTATGCAACGCGGTATCATTCATTAGTTGTAGAAGAAACGAATTTGCCGGCTTGTCTTGAAGTTACGAGTCGTTTGGAAGATGGGACGATTATGGGTTTACGCCATAAAAACAATAGAGTTGAGGGCGTACAGTTTCACCCTGAAGCAGAGCTGACAGAATATGGTCATGAGTTATTGCATAATTTTATTAAAAGTTGCCACGGATGAGGTTGATATGAGAGTACAAGTGAATGAAATTACAACGGAGCTTTCATCTTTTGATATATTCAGTCTGTTTAAGGATGAAGAAGACATCATTTTTCTGGATAGTTCAAAAGATTCAGAAAAATTAGGAAAACACTCATTTATAGGGTTGAATCCTTATAAAAAAATAACCTATGATCAAAAAATAATAACCCTTGACAATCAGAAGATAGATGGTAATCCTTTCGAAGTATTAAAGGAAATTCTTGGCGCTAATCGGATTCAAAATACATTTGATTTGCCATTTGTTGCAGGATGTATGGGCTATTTCGCTTATGACTTGGTTAGGGATATTGAGAAACTACCAAACATTGCAAAACCTATCATGGAGATACCTGTAATGAATTTTGTGTTTTATCATCATATATTGATCTTTGATCATCATAGTCACAAAACGTATTTGTCCGTTTTCGATCCCAATCAAAATTCTGATCAAAAAATGATTTTCGAACTGGAAAAAAAAACAACTCAAATCATAGAGATTATAAAGTTAGGTCATCCTGTTTTAGTCAAAAAGACAGTTGAGGAAGCTGTAACGTTCACTTCTTGCTTTGATGAGGCAACATATATAAAGGCAGTAGAAAAAATGAAAGAATATATATTAAACGGTGATATTTATATTGCCAATATGACCCATACTTATACAGCTACAACCAATCACAATGCCTACGATATATACAAGTCTTTACGAAAAGTGAATCAAGCCCCCTTTAGTGCCTTTATGAGTCTAGATGAAACAGAAATCTTATGTTCATCGCCGGAGCGATTCATGCAGATTAGAGATAATAAGGTGGAAACCAGACCGATAAAGGGGACACGACCTCGAGGTATGACAGAAGACGAAGATGAAGCATATCGCTTAGAACTTGAGAAAAGTGAAAAAGACAAATCGGAGTTGCTAATGGTGGTTGATTTGGAACGTAATGATTTAAGCAAAGTTTGTAGACCTTATACAGTAAAAGTGACGGAGTTATTTGGTATTGAATCTTATGCCACAGTGCACCATTTGGTAGCAACCATTGTTGGGAAATTGAAGCAAGATATGACCGCAGTGGATTGTATAAAAGCTTGCTTTCCCGGAGGTTCCATCACTGGAACACCTAAGATTCGGGCCATGGAAATAATTGAAGAATTAGAACCAACGAGACGGCACTTATATACAGGTTGTATTGGCTATTTTGGATTTGACGGGAGTGCAGATTTTAACATTGTCATACGAACAATCATCAAACAGAAAGAAAGGATAGCTATTGGTGTGGGTGGCGGAATTACATGGGAATCAAACCCAAAAGCCGAATATGAAGAAACCTTAGATAAAGCAAAGGCTCTATTTAAAGCGATTCGACTTAAGGAGATAGATATATGAAAGCGTTAATAAATAATGAAATCCTAAATATTGAAACCATGTATCCGGATCGAGGCTATTTCTACGGTTATGGTGTATTTGAAACCATACGGGTGATTCATGGTAGAGGTATGTTCTTAGACAATCATATATCGAGATTAAATAGTGGATTAAAGTATTTAGGCATTTCAAAAGTGCTAAGTATAAATGAAGTTTTGGTGGCAATAGATGCCCTGTCTTGTTACAATGGTGTGTTGAAAATCAATGTTTCAGAAGAAAACACAGTTTTTATGACTCGACCATTGAATTATAGCCAGAAACAATATGAAGAAGGTTATAAATTGATGGTATCAACAGTTAAAAGAAATCCGACAAGCCATACCGTTGCCATCAAATCCATGAATTATTTGGATAATATTTTTGAACTTGAAAGAGCAAAGGAACAGGGTTTTAATGATACTCTTTTTTTGAATATACATGATGATGTATGTGAAACAGCGATTGCCAATATATTTATGATCGAAAACAACAAGATTATTACACCGGATGCCTCCTTAGGTTTACTAAAGGGCATTGTTAGACAATGGATGATGGATGCTTACCCCGTCACGGAGGAACGTATAACTTTGAATCGGCTATTAACAAGTGATGGTGTATTTGTAACCAATAGCGTCATGGGTATTATGAAAGTCTTAGTCATAGATGAAGTGGCATTGAATCAACATAAGATTATACAGCAAATTTCCAATAGATACGATAAGGTTCTAGATAGTATGAGTAGAGGTTTATGAAGAAGATTCAGAGAATAATTGAGAATAAAGATTACCAGTATTACTTAAGAGAAATAGAAAAAATTGAAGTCAACCGTGTGTATTGCAAGCATGATATGGCTCATTTTCTGGACGTGGCTCGAATTGCTTGGATTATATGTTTGGAAAATGAGATAAAATATGATAAGACATGGGTCTATGCATGTGGGCTTCTTCATGACATCGGAAGAGGGTGTCAATATGCAACAGGTGAGCCACATGAAGCTGCTGGAGCGAGATTGGCAAAAGGTATCTTAGAAACATCCGGGTTTGAAGGTGATGAGATAGAATTCATTTTAAAAGCCATAGCCAATCATAAAAACAAGGCCATAGCCAATCAACAGAATTTGGATGGTATATTATACAGAGCCGACAAAGCTTCAAGAGCTTGCAATACTTGTGGATCAATAGAATCGTGTAATTGGAGTACGAACAAGAAAAATCTAAAAATCGAGGTATAAAGGATGATTATTGGAAAAAAGAAATTTGATTTTCATCATCACGTCTATATTATGGGTATTTTAAATGTGACACCGGATTCATTTTCTGATGGCGGAAAATTTATCGGAAAGGAAGACGCAAAATCACAAGTTGAAAAAATGATTATTGAAGGAGCAGATATCATAGATGTCGGAGGAGAGTCCACGCGTCCGGGACATCTCATTGTGAATGAAGAAGAAGAAATACGTCGGGTGGTACCGGTCATCACAATGATTAAGGCGAATTTTGATACGGTTGTATCCATAGACACTTCTAAAGCAAGGGTGGCAAAAGCCGCACTTGATGCAGGAGCAGATATGGTAAATGATATATGGGGACTTAAGAAAGACCCTGAGATGGCTGATGTGATAGCAGCCTATAATGTACCTTGTTGTATCATGCACAACCGTCCAAAGGGCGGGTATGAAGATTTGATTATTGACATGGTCAAAGACTTGGCAGCTAGTATCGAGTTGGCAGGAAAAGCCGGTATCAAAAGAGAAAAGATCATTATTGACCCAGGTATTGGATTTGCCAAAACCAGAGAAGAGAACCTTAAAATAATGGGAGAGCTTAAGGTGTTTAATCACTTAGGCTATCCGGTACTTCTTGGAACATCTAGAAAATCACTTATAGGTAGCACCTTAGATTTACCGGTTCACGAAAGAGTTGAAGGTACATTGGTAACGACGGTAATTGGACTTCAGTCAGGAGTATCTATATTCAGAGTCCATGATGTATTAGAGAATAAAAGGGCGATTGACATGACCATGGCCATTATGAAAGCAGGTGAATAATTTGGATTACATTTCGGTAACGGACCTAGAGGTATATGCCTTTCATGGCGTTTTAGAAGAAGAAAAAAAACAAGGTCAAACATTTTTAATAAGTTTTGATGTCTATCTGGACTTAGAAGCGGCAGGCGCAGAAGATGATCTAGGTCTTTCAGTCAGTTATGCCAGCATGTGCTACACAATAGAAGACTATTTCAAGTCAGAGAAGTATAATTTAATCGAAACACTGGCAGAAGGTGTAGCCAAAAGCCTATTAACAACTTATGATCTTATTAAAGGTGTAAAGGTTACAGTGAAAAAACCACACGCACCTATTGGTCGACCATTTAAATGCGCAAGTGTAACAGTAGAAAGATATTGGCATGAAGCCTATATTGCCATAGGTTCTAATATTGGGAAGCGAGAAGAAATTCTTCTGCAAGCCATTGAAGCCATTAATGTCAGTGGTCACAGTCTAGTTGAAAAAGTGTCCGAACTTAGAGAAACCAAACCATGGGGTTACATAGATCAAGAAGACTTTATTAATGGTGTCATTCGTGTAAAAACGTTGCTGTCACCAAGCAAACTCATGGAATACCTACTGGATATTGAAAAAACGTTCAAAAGAGAAAGAGAAATTCACTGGGGACCAAGAACATTAGACTTAGATCTAATTTTCTATGATGATTTGGTAACTGAAGATGAAAAGGTTGTTTTGCCTCATCCGAGGATGGCTCAGCGCAGATTTGTTCTAAAGCCACTCAGTGAGCTGGCACCCTTTAAAGTTCACCCATTGTTGAAAAAACGTGTCATTGATCTGTTAGCAGCGTTGGAAATGAATGAAGTAAGTCGTTCGTAAAAATTACAAAAGAAATTGAGGTGTCTTATGGATTACAGTATGTTATTAAAACCCTTGATTGGTGCTCTTATTGGTTATTCAACCAACTGGTTGGCCATTAAAATGCTTTTTAAGCCCCATACGGAAGTGCGTATTGGAAAAATAAAAGTACCATTTACACCAGGTGTTATTCCAAGAGAACGAAATAGGATTGCCAAGAGTTTAGGTGGTGCGGTGGGGGATAGACTTCTAACCAAGGAGGTCATCAGCAAAGAACTACTTAATGAGGGCGTCATCGCCCAAATCAAAGCCTATATTACCAAAGATTTGCTTGGCAAACCAAGATCTCTAAAAGAAATCATGGAGAAAGTATTAGGTGATGAATATCCAATTGTTGTCAACAAAATTGGTAAAGGCATAGCAAGAGAAATAGAAGATAAAATTGCTTCTAAGGATATGAATGAGATGCTCTATAGAACCATAAAAGAATATTTGGCAGAAAGACTATCATATAACATGGCACTAGATACTGTCTTGCCCTCTACGGCTTGGATTGATTTGGAATTCATTTTGGAAAATCATAAGGAACAAATATGTGATTATATCATTTGCCAAATACGTCAGCCGCAAGTTGAAGACAAAGTCAATCTAATTGTAGATGAGTTGATTCATGAGAAGGTTGGAGCTCTTGGTGCAATGTTTCTAAATAGCAAAGAGGTGACCACTTCAATATTGGATTATATAGAAAAGACCCTCCATGAGGAGGAAGTGCAAAAGACATTGATTCATGCTGTCATAAATAGTGCTAATGAGGTTATGGTTAACCCAATCTCAGATATACTAGCCCTTAGACAATATGAAGAAATACTTGAAAGGGGAACAGCCCAAATTGTAAAAAGTACTTATGAGCTAATGAACAAAATTAGCTTAAAAGACTTGATTACATCTATCATGCATCCTTTGTTGGAAAAGAAGATTCTTTTAACCACTCATGAACGGGATCAAATAGAATCTAAGATAGAAGTGCTATACATTGCTTTTGTAGAGAATAACATCGGTACATTTCTGAAGAATTTTGAAGTGGCCAAAATAGTTGAAAATGAAGTAAATGACTTTTCAGTTATGGATATTGAACGGTTAATCTTTACAATTGTTAATAAAGAGTTAAATGCCATCACTTGGTTTGGGGCTTTGTTAGGCTTCGTAATGGGGATCGTATATATTTTCATCTGAAACAAACCATTATTAAAAGGCCATTTCATTGGTAAAGATGAGGTGGTTTTTTATGTTTTAAGACAATCCAAATAAGAATGATAAAATCATTGGCGCAAGACTAATCGTACACTAATGAAAATGTGTTAAGTATAAAAATGTATGACTTAGCCACTATAGGAGCTGGAACTATTGGTTTAACGCTGCTTACAAAGCTATAGAATTTGGAAAATAATAAACCGGGGGGTAAATGCACCTGGTCAGGTTGTCTTCCAAGTAAAGCATTGATTAATAAAGCAAAGAAATATAATCAAATGAAAATCTTTATTGCCCTTAATCAAATTTGATAAAGCCTTTAGAAGACCATCTAACTCAACTAGTGACAAAAATGGCAGACATTATTCATCCTTACCCGACTTACGGGGAAGTAGTTGTAAAAATGGGTAAAAAAGCTAAGGAAGATCAAGTGCTAGCCATGCCTTTAGTGAAGCTGTTTAGAAAGTAGGTGTCAAATGGAAAATAATCCATTACGGTTAGACCGTCAATTATGTTTTAGACTATATAAAACATCAAGAGCTATCATTCGAATTTACCAACCTGTATTAGAAAAAATCGCTTTAACATACCCCCCCAGTACTTAGTGATGCTGGTTATGTGGGAAGAAAAAAATAGATTTTAAAATACTAAGTCACATATTAGAGCTGAAAACCGGAACATTGACACCCATCATTCAAAAACTTGAGAAATTAGGCTACATCACTAAAGAAAAACAAAAAAGCGATCAAAGAAAGATTAATCTTGTGATAACTGAAAAAGGGAAAAAAGATAGAGAAAGAAGCATAAAAAATACCGGAAGCACTTTCGAAGGCAACGGGTATTGATAACGTTAGCTATTTAAAGTATATCAAATGGTTAGATGAACTAGGAGATGTGATGAATGAAGCCAATAAGAAACAGAAAGGATAAAATAAAAATGTGGATTGCAATTATAGTCGTTGTTATGGTCTTGGGTGTATCTATATCAATGGTAATAGGAAATATGAAGGTGCCCAAGTTAGGCGTTAGGGAAGGTCTGCTTGCAGAAATGCCAGAAACACCAAATGCCGTTTCCAGTCAAACAAGAGATAAGGCTAAAAAAGTAACACCTTTTCCTTACAAAGAAGACCTTCAGACAACTAAAGAAGAGATGAAATTGGCGGTAAAAGCCTATGGTGATGCAGAGATTGTCGAAGAAGAATCCAATTATATAAGAATGGTTTTTACGACAGGCTTGATGCGGTATAAAGATGATGTAGAGTTTTATTTTGATGATCAAGAAAAAGTAGTGCATTTTAGATCGGCATCAAGAATTGGTTACTCTGATATGGGGTTAAACAGAGAACGCTATAATATTTTGTATGAATATTATATGGAACACTAGATATAGGAAGATGTTTAGAGTGGAATTGGCTTTAAACATCTTTTTCCTTGACATTTATTCTCATTTAATTTATAGTAGTACCATGAAGAACCACTAAGGAGAATAATTATGGAATTGGTGAATGCCTTAAAAAAAATTGGCTTTACACAACAGGAAGCTATTATTTATATTGAATTGTGTCGTCATCATGAGATAACCGGTTACGAGGCAGCAAAACTATCTGGAATATCCAGATCCAATGCCTATGCTGCTTTATCCAGTTTGGTGGATAAGGGCTACGCTTATGTGGTTGAGGCGGCTTCCGTAAAATATACACCTGTCCCGAAAATGGAACTTATAAAAAATGTTAAAAGAAGTTTTGAGGAACAGATCAAAGTCATTGAAGAAAAACTGGATTTTTCTCAACTCAGACAAGAACCGTATATCACCATAGCGGATGAAAAACACATTATAAATAAGTTGAAAAACATAATACAAATGGCAGAACTTAGAATTTATCTTTCATGCGATAATGATGTGCTTGAATTGGTAAAGGAAGATATTCATCAAGCAGTTGTACGAGGATTAAAAGTGGTGATTTTATCACCAAAAGATTTGAATGGCATAGAACACATCCATTATTTCAATGCACCAACTACATCCATTAAAATTATTACAGATACAAAAGAAGTTCTTGCAGGCACTTTAAAGCAAAGTCTTTATTCAAAAAATAGTACTTTGGTTCATTTGATAAGAGAAGCCTTTATAAATGAAATCGCAGTCCTTGATAGCAAAAAACAATGATCAAACAGGAGGAATTACATGCTAGCCTATCACAACAAGATCACCACAGAAACTGATTTTTTTAAAAGTACAAACCCTATTGAACTTATAAAAACCTATGGAAGTCCTCTCTATGTCTATAATGAAGAAGTCTTTAGAACCAGATGTAGAGAATTAAAAAACCTCGTGCAGTACCCGAATTTCTCTGTAAACTATTCTGTTAAGGCTAATGGTAATTTATCATTACTGAAAATAGCTCGTGAAGAAGGATTGAATGTCGATGCCATGTCGCCTGGCGAGATTCATTTAGAATTAGCAGCCGGTTTCTTGCCATCACAGATTCTATATATCAGCAACAACGTATCTGCAGAGGAAATGCAGTATGCCATAGACCGAGATATACTCATAAGTGTTGACTCCATCTCTCAGTTGGAGCTATATGGGAAAATCAACAAAGGTGGTTCGATTTGTATCAGATTTAACCCTGGAGTTGGAGCCGGTCATCATGAAAAAGTCGTCACTGGTGGTAAAAAAACCAAATTCGGAGTGGACCCAAACAAAGTAGATAAAGTCAAAAGTGTGCTCAGTCAATATGACCTAAAGTTAGTGGGCATCAATCAACACATCGGTTCTTTGTTCATGGAAGGGGACAAGTATATAGAAGGTGTCAAATCTCTATTTACAATTGCTAAGCAGTTTAAAAATCTAGAATTTATTGATATTGGTGGTGGTTTTGGTATCCCTTATAACAAATTGGCGGGGCAAGAGCGTTTGAATTTAATAGATCTTGGTAAGAAGCTGGATAAAGAATTTGAAGAATTTGCCACTGAATATGGTAAAAAAGTTATATTTAAGATTGAACCGGGTCGTTACATATCAGCTGAATCCGGCCTTATATTAGGTGAAGTATATGCTATTAAATATAATTATGACACGAAATACATTGGTACAGATCTTGGTTTTAACATTTTAAAACGTCCGGTTATGTATGACAGTCATCATGATATTGAGATTTATAGAAAATCGAATGTGAAGTCAGAAAAAAATGAAACCGTTAATATTGTAGGTAATATTTGTGAAAGTGGCGATATCATAGCAAAAGAGCGACTCTTACCTGAAATTTTTGAAGGTGATATTTTAGGGGTACTCGACGCAGGTGCTTATGGCTATTGTATGGCTTCTAATTACAACAACCGTTTAAGACCGGCTGAAGTATTGATCACAGGAGAAGGTAATGCTAAACTTATTCGTCGCCGAGATACATTTGAGGATTTAATGAGAAATTTTGATGTAGAATAAAGTTTTGATAGTAAGAAAAGCTAAAAATGGCTGTCTCAGAATATTGAGTCAGCCATATTTTAGTTTTGACAAACCAACCATAACAAATGGAGGTTAAAATTAACCGAATTCACATAAATGTAATTTTCTTCCTTTACAAGATTATGCTATAATGAAGGTCACGAATAAAAGGTATTGCCAAAGGAGAAGCTATGGATTTATTTGATATGGCAAGGAAAAAAACCTTGGTTAAGGATGCACCTCTTGCTGCAAGAATGCGCCCAGAGACGATAGACGAAGTGGTTGGGCAAAAGCATATTATAGGTGAAGGGAAACTCTTATATAGAGCCATTAAGGCGGATAAACTGGGGTCGCTCATTTTTTACGGTCCTCCGGGTACAGGAAAAACAACTCTGGCAAAAGTGATAGCCAATACAACCAAATCAAATTTTAGACAATTAAATGCGACCATTGCAGGTAAAAAAGACATACAAGATGTTGTGGCTGAGGCAAAAGACAGCCTAGGTATGTCCATGAAGAAAACCATTCTTTTTATTGATGAAATCCATAGGTTCAATAAAGCACAGCAAGACGCCTTGCTGCCATATGTAGAGGATGGTACCGTTACTTTAATTGGTGCAACAACTGAGAATCCATATTTTGAAGTTAATAAGGCCTTGGTATCTAGATCTAGAATCTTTCAATTGTACCATTTAGCCAAAGAAGATATTATTTTGCTTATGCAAAGAGCGATTCAATTAGAAAGAGGATTGAAGGCCTATAACATAAACATTGAAGAAGACGCTATGACATTTCTTGCAGATGTGGCAAATGGTGATGCCAGAGTAGCCCTAAATGCTATAGAACTTGGCGCACTAACCACGAGTTCTGTGAACGGTAAGATTATAATAGATTTAAAAGTAGCCCAAGAATGCATCCAAAAAAGGTCGTTAAATTATGATAAAGATGGAGATAACCATTATGACGTCATATCCGCATTTATTAAGAGCATGAGAGGGTCTGACCCGGACGCAGCCATTTATTATCTGGCGAGAATGCTCTATGCAGGAGAAGACCCCAAGTTCATAGCTAGGCGTGTGGTTATATGTGCTTCAGAGGATGTCGGCAACGCAGATCCTAGGGCATTGATACTGGCCAGTGCAGCGGCTCAAGCAGTTCATTTTGTCGGTATGCCTGAAGCTCAGATTATCCTAGCACAAGTGGTAAGCTACATTGCTACAGCACCTAAAAGTAATGCGGCCCTTGGCATATTTTCTGCAATGGAAGACGTTGGGCATATTCAGATTAAAACACTCCCACCCCATCTAAAAGATGCACATTATAAAAGTGCAAAGTCACTTGGTCATGGTATTGGTTATCAATATGCTCATGATTTTCCTGGCCATTTTGTTAAACAACAATATCTCCCGGACGAACTGGTAGATAAGATTTATTATGAACCTTCAGATGAAGGCTATGAAGCCCAGATTAAGAAAAACATGAAAAAAAGGCTGCCGGATTATCAGCAACCTAAATGATTATGATTTAGTTCTCTCTTGTAGAATCGTCTTGGTCATCCATCCAATCTTTGTTGGAATCCTTCGCATTTTGGTGAAACCTTAAGGCGAAGTATAGAATAACAACGACAAAACCATTAATTGCAACAAAGGTGATGGCTAATGTTGAATGGTCAATGAGGATGAAAACAAGGGTCAAAATGAACAGTAGTAATATTAGAGCGACGCCAATGAGGGCCATAATCTGTTGTACTTTTTTCTTTTTCATGTTCTACCACCTTAGCTATAGATTCAAATATAAATGGATCTCTTTGTTCTTCTCTAGGAAAGTCTATGCCATGTTAATGCATTGAAGCGTCACATTAACAATCAAGGAAATCTTTCCTGCCGGAACAATTTGCTTTGCAAAACGAGGCGTAGCCTCTTTGTTCTATAATATAGACATGAAATGAATACGTCAAGTCAAAGCAGTGTAATAATACCGGAAGCGAATTAGGAGCGAATTATGATGCTGAAAAAATACATAATAATCTTTTTAATGCTAATGATCAGTATAGTTTTTGCAGCCTGTAGCGGCTATGAAGAAGAAAAGCTAAATGATGAAGGTTATAGCTTATACTTAGAAGGTCTTTATGATGAAGCAATATCACATTTTACCCAAAGCCTTATAGATTATCCTGAATATGGTGCTTTTTTTAGTAATCGTGGTATGGCTTATTATGAAAAAGGTGATATTGCATCAGCATTAGAAGATCTAAATCAAGCCATTGTTTTGGAACCGAACATGCCGGAAGCCTACTTGAATAGAGGAACGGTATATTTTAGTTCGGGTGTATATGATCAGGCGCAGAAAGATTTTTATAAAGCCATTCGCTTAAAAGACGATTTTAAAGATTCAAACGGTTTATACTATACTTATTTGAATCTAGGTACATTATTAAATGAAATCAGCCAACCTAAAGAGGCGTTGGTTGTTTTAGAAAAAGCATTTGAACTTAAAAAGGATGATGAACAACTATTCAATGCCCTTGGTCTGATTTACAGAACCATAGGAGACTATGAGTTGGCTTTATCCTATTTTGATGGTGCCATAGAATTAAAACAAGACTACGCTTATGCTTATGGCAATAGAGGCAGTGTATATTATTTGATGGAAGAATATCGTATCGCCTTAAGTGATGTGAATACAGCACTTTCAATGGATCCATATATCCCTCAAATGTATGATTTGAAAGCAAAAATACTGATAGAAACAGGAGAAGTAGAAGAAGCTATTAGGGTACTTGGTGTGGGCATAACAAGATGGAGCAATTATGCTGATTTATACATCACCCGTGGTAATATTTATTTTAGTGAAAATTCCTATGGTGAAGCATTAATGAACTATGGACTTGGCGTGGAGTATGGTAGTATTGAAGGTTATAAAGGACAAGGTGTAACTTATCAAATCATTGGTCAATATGAGGATGCTATCAGACAATTAGAAACCTATTTACAAAATTATCCAACAGATATTTTAACCCGTATTGCCCTTGGAAAAGTTTACAGGGAAACAATGGAATATGAAAGTAGTCTGGTCCAATATGATAAGGTTTTAAGTCTAAGTGCAAATCACATTGAAGCGATGTATCAAAAGGCCTTAACTTATATAGAAATGCAAGCATTTACAGAAGCTGAAAAAATGCTGAATCAAGTCTTATCTATAAGTCCGGATCATAAAGCGGCTAAGGAAGCTCTAAATAATATAGAAGTCGATTAGAAAGTTGGTGCACCAAGTGGAAGAACAGATCAAGAATGAAATAGTAGAAAAAGCCATATTAATTGCTATCTGTCCCCAAAATAAGGAAAAAGAAGTGGACAGCGCTATTGATGAATTAGAAGAACTTGCAAAAACAGCGGGTGCAAGCACCTTGGTCAAAGTCATACAAAATAGAGATAAACCTCATCCGGCCACTTACTTCGGAAAAGGCAAAGTGGAAGAGTTAAAAGAGATGATTGATCAATATGAAATTACCACAGTTATCTGTGATGATGAGTTGTCACCGGCACAGTTAAAAAACCTTGGCGAGGCTCTAGAGGTTAAGATCGTAGATCGTCCTATATTGATTATGGATATCTTTGCAAGACATGCTCATACCAAAGAAGGTATATTGCAGGTTGAGATGGCTCAGATGCGATACCGTCTATCTAGGTTGTCTGGTCTGGGTAAAAGTCTATCCAGATTAGGTGGAGGTATTGGTACTAGAGGACCTGGAGAAAAAAAACTAGAGACGGACAAACGTCATATTAGACGACGTATTGATGTATTGAAAGAGGAACTGGAAAAAATCCATTCCAGTAGACACCTATTAAGAGAAGGACGAGCCAAACAAGGCAAACCAATTATTGCTATTGTCGGATACACCAATGCAGGCAAATCAACCCTATTGAACCAATTGACCGATGCTGGTGTCTTACAAGAGGATATGCTATTTGCAACACTTGACCCCACTACAAGAAATATGGTCCTACCGGAAGGGAAAGAAGTCCTATTGGTGGATACGGTTGGCTTTATCAGAAAATTGCCCCATCATATTGTAGAAGCTTTTAAGTCGACCTTAGAAGAAGTGGTCTATGCAGATGTTTTAATTCATATGGTGGACGCAAGCAATCCGGACGCAAATAAGCATATACAGGTTGTCCATGAAACCTTACAAGAGCTTAAAACAGAGAAAACACCCATGTTGACCCTGCTCAACAAATGTGATAGAGACAACGTAGATGAAGACCTATGGGATGAAAAGGCATTTGCCAATATTCGCGTTTCAGCCCTAACCGGTGAGGGTATCCGTAAAGTACTGGAAGCTTTGGAACAACATCTATTACAGGGACAGCGACTCATGAAAATTATTGTACCTTATCATCAAGGTCAGATTCTTCAAAAGCTTAGGACATATGGTCAGATTCTTGAAGAGTCTTACGTCAATGAAGGGACCTATGTTGAAGTGTATATTGAAGAGGCCTATATTAATAAATATGAATTGGGTACTATGATTATTGGTTAAGGTGACAAAACTATATAGTCAAACTTAGGTTTGACCCTTTAACCATTGTGAATAAGTAAATACTATATATAGTAGGTATACAACTAATTACCTACTGTATATAGTATTTTTTCGTTGACCATCTTCTTGCACTGTGGTATGATTTTATATGTTGAGGCAGCTGTTTTGTGTTTGAAGTTTGGGAGGTATGTCAAATGTATGAAGTGGTCAAACGAGATGGGGAAATAACAGGTTTTGATTTAAATAAGATTAAGGATGCGATTACCAAGGCCTTTATCGCCACGAAGAAGGTTTTTAATGATGACATATTGAATATGTTGGTGCTTAGAGTGACATCAGATTTTGAGTCAAAAATAGTAAATGGGCAAATAAGTGTTGAAGCCATACAAGACAGTGTGGAAAAAATTCTAGAAGAATCTGGCTATACAGAAGTGGCCAAAGCTTATATATTATATCGCAAGCAAAGAGAGAAAATCAGAAATATCAAATCCACCATATTGGATTACAAAGAAATTGTAAATAGCTATGTAAAAGAAGAAGACTGGCGTGTAAAAGAGAACTCGACGGTCACCTATTCCGTTGGTGGATTGATTCTACATAATTCAGGAGCCATAACGGCAAACTATTGGTTATCAGAGGCATATGATGAAGCCATAGCTAATGCCCATAGGAATGGGGACATGCATATTCATGATCTCTCTATGCTGACGGGCTATTGTGCCGGTTGGTCCTTGAAGCAATTGATTGAAGAAGGCCTAGGTGGCATCCCCGGAAAGATATCTTCAGCACCGGCCAGACATCTGATTACTCTATGTAATCAGATGGTTAATTTTCTAGGTATTATGCAAAACGAATGGGCAGGTGCTCAAGCTTTTTCTTCCTTTGACACCTACCTAGCGCCTTTCGTAAAAGTCGATAATCTAAGTTATAAGGAAGCTAAACAAGCCATACAGTCCTTTGTTTTTGGTGTTAATATACCCAGTCGTTGGGGTACCCAATCTCCTTTTTCTAATATTACAATAGACTGGAAAGTACCGGATGATTTGGCAAGTCTACCGGCCATTGTTGGTGGCAAAGCTATGGATTTTTCTTACGGAGACTGTCAAGCAGAGATGGATATGATTAACAAGGCTTTTATAGAAGTTATGCTTGAAGGGGATGCCAACGGACGCGGCTTTCAATACCCTATACCTACTTATTCCATAACCAAAGCATTTGATTTTGGAGATCATGAGAATAACAAACTTTTGTTTGAAATGACAGCAAAATATGGAACACCTTATTTTTCCAATTACCTTAACAGTGATATGGAACCCAGTGACATTAGGAGCATGTGCTGTCGGTTAAGACTGGATTTACGGGAGCTTAGGAAAAAACAAGGTGGATACTTTGGTTCAGGTGAAAGCACCGGTTCAATCGGCGTGGTTACCATTAACTTACCAAGAATCGGCTACTTAGCTGAAGATGAGCAAGATTTTTTTGAACGTCTGGACAACATTATGGATCTTGCAGCCAGGTCCTTGAAGATTAAAAAAGAGGTTATCACGCGCCTTCTCAATGAAGGCCTATACCCTTATACGAAAAGATATTTGGGTCATTTTTCAAGCCATTTTTCCACCATTGGCATTATTGGTATGAATGAGGCTACCCTTAATGCCAAATGGATTGGCAAGAATCTAATCAATGAAAAAGCCAGAGCATTTGCCCTTAAGGTATTGGATCATATGCGTGACCGTTTATCTGATTATCAAGAAGCCTATGGCGATTTGTACAATCTTGAGGCAACACCGGCAGAATCAACCACTTACCGACTGGCTAAGATGGATAAAGTGAAATACACAGATATTATTTCAGCAGGGAAGAATATGGGGGTACCCTATTATACCAATAGTACCCATTTGCCTGTGGATCATACAGTGGATATATTTGATGCTTTAGACCTTCAAGATGCCTTCCAAGGCAAATACACATCAGGTACCGTTTTTCACGGGTTCTTAGGTGAGAAGCTCTCCGGTTGGCAAGAAGCAGCCAAATTGGTCAAAACCATAGCTGAGAATTATAAATTGCCTTATTACACCTTGTCCCCCACATACTCCATATGCAAAAATCATGGTTACTTAAGTGGTGAAGTACATCAATGCCCTGAATGTAGCCATAGAACAGAAGTATATTCGCGTATAACCGGTTACTATCGTCCACTACAACATTGGAATGATGGCAAAAGCCAGGAGTATAAAGAACGTAGAGAGTACGTTGTAGAAGATGGTATTAAGGCGTCGGCTGAAGACGTAGTCATAGAAAAGGCCTTGGAGGCAAGGATAGAGGTTGAAGAAAAGTCCGGCAGTGACTCTCAAAATCAAAAAGTATTGCTTTTTACGACGAAAACTTGCCCCAGTTGTCAGGTGGCAAAAGTCTATCTAGGTAAAAAACATAGTTACAGGATTGTAGATGCAGAAGAAGAACTTAGCTTAGTAGAACGGTTCAAAGTCATGACAGCGCCAACCTTGGTTGTCTTATCAGAAGATAGTTATGATACATATTCAGGATTAGCCAGTATTAGAAGGTTCACAACCAGTTGCGTGACGACTTAAATTAAGGAGCAGATGATGAGTTTAGCAGATCAAATTTTTATAAATATGTGCAAAGAGATACTGGAAAACGGTACATCCTCAGAAGGACAGACGGTAAGACCTAGATGGGAAGATGGGAGCATGGCCCACACCATTAAGAAATTTGGTGTGGTCAATCGATATGATTTGGCCAAAGAGTTTCCGATTCTGACTTTACGACGCACCAACTTTGAAAAGGCCATTGATGAAGTCTTATGGATCTGGCAAAAGAAATCAAATAACATTCACGATTTAGGCAGTCGAATATGGGACAACTGGGCAGATGAGGATGGATCTATTGGAAAAGCTTATGGTTATCAATTAGGTGTGAAACATTTATATCCTGAAGGTATGTTTGACCAAGTGGACAGGGTGCTTTATGATCTAAAAAACAATCCGTATAGTCGTAGAATTATTACCAACATATATGTCCATTCAGATTTAAGCGAGATGAACCTTTACCCATGTGCCTATAGCATGACTTTTAATGTAACAGGCAAAAAGTTAAATGGCATCTTAAATCAAAGATCCAATGATGTCCTAGCAGCCAACAACTGG
>NZ_JCBCDA010000163.1:0-2917 GCF_059865615.1 Petrocella sp.
GACTATGAAATTGGGACAATCCATATGTATTTTATTCGTAGCACTATTCATTGCAGTAAGTATCTTGCCTCCAACGCTCGTACAAGCTCAATCCAGTGTGTGGAAAGAAAGCAGAACCGTCAGTTATACAGGTGGCAGTAATAACATTTCAGTTCTTTGGGCTGATTTGAAAGATGATAAGATTCGTATTGATTCCGTATTAGCCCATGGGAAGATTGGGGCCACGGATGCCTTGTCTTCCATTGTTCAATCGGCGAGATTGCACTTTCTTTAGGCATGGTTGAAGCCATGAACTTAGATGGTGGCGGATCCAGTGGTCTATACTATAACGGAAGCTATATTGCCACACCGGGAAGACTGTTATCCAATGCAGTTGTTATTAAGATTCTGAATGAATCCCCAATGACGATTTTATTAAACAATAAGCCTTTATTTTTTGATACCGAACCCTATCTCAACAAGACATATAATCGTACCCTCGTGCCCCTAAGAGGCATCTCTGAAGCACTTGGTGCTTCTGTAGGCTGGAATGCAGCCACTTCTTCTATTACCATTGAAAGGCTTGATACGAAACTAGAGCTAAAAGTGGGAAGTGCCTCTATTTTGGTGAATGGAAAAAGTGAAACAATGGATGTACCTGTTCTGCTAAAAGACAACAGAACCTATGTCCCCCTTCGCTTTATTACTCAGTATTTTGGTGGCGATGTTAAGTGGATTCAAGAATCAAAGACAGTAGAACTAACAATTGGTGATGCTACTCGCTTAATAGAGCAAGGAAAGATATATGAAGCGTCAAATCAATACGATCAAGCCAAGCAAAGTTATTTGACTGTATTGGAGATGGATGCAAGAAATATTTTTGCGGCAAAAAGATTGGCCGTCATATATGCAAGTTTGTCACCGGATAAATTAAAAGCGATTGAATACTACGAGAAAGTTTATGAATTAGACCCTAAGGATGCAGCAAATGTATCCTCATTAGCTTGGGCGTATTATGGTAATATGCAATTAGAAGAAGCGATAGATATGTTTTTGATTTACCATGAAATGGTTCCAAGTTCTGGTGTTGGCTATTACGGAGCAGCGGTTTGCTATTCCCATTACCAGAAAAACGAGGTTAAATCTGCAGTGAAATATTATAAATTGGCTTTAGAAAAAGCATTAACGCCTGCACAAATTGATTTTGCCGTGAAATATATTCAGTAACACGAATAAGAATAAGAAGAAAACAAAAATAGAGTATATGCAATGATCATAAGGAATCATAGTACTTGTACCGACCCCCAAAAGTTAGACCTAAAAATCTAGTCATTGGAGGTCGGTTTTTTATTCTGATTCGGGTATTTAATGCAAGGATATAAAAAACTGAAATTTCTGAAAAAATTTATTTGTAAATGCAACACATTAACTAATGTATGTCTATATAATAAAGTGTATAATAAATAGACCATTATTTGTTATAAAATTACACGACGGAAACTGAAATCTGCCGTCTACAGAGAATTAACCGGTAGGTGCCAGTAATTTTAAGTTATTAATGGTATAATGAGTATATGTATGATTTTATTGATGTTTTTTTAATAACTTGAAAATGATAGTTATGATATAAGACTATGAGGGCTAAGTTCAATAAGGAAGGCAGTGTTTAAATGGTATTAAATATAATAGGAACAATAAGTAGTTTTTTAATGAATAGGTCGATTGGTTTTAATATGGCATTGGTTGCAATTCTTCTTATAGGTGTAATGATTTTTCTTTATATCAGGTATATTCATATTAGAAAGAGGGCTATTTTGCCCATTGAACCTATTGGGATGGATGACATACTTGGACCGGTTGAGTGGGAACAGCAAATGTTGGATTTGGCGAAGAATCACCAAAATGTCAAGTTGATGCGCTATAATTTTGTACTTGGGGATTATAATCAAATTGCATACAAAAAATTAAATCAAATACGTAGCAGTATTTCTGAAATATCTTCTGATTTAATCGCCTTAATTCCTGCGGCGCGTTGGTTATTTGACAACTACCAAATGTTATACAGAGAAATAAAAAAGGTCAGAACGCGAGGCACAAATTATGAGATCCTACCGATACTTAGAACAAAAGAGTATCATGGCTATCCGAGGATTTATGTTGTGGCAAAAAAAATGGTGGCCATTTCCGGTGGGCATTTAAACGAAGAAAATATTGCCATCATGCTTCAAGCCTATCAAAAAGAGATACACTTACTGGATAAAGAGTTATGGGTACTACCGGAGATGATTGGGTTTTGCTTACTAGAAAGTATTATAGAAGTAGCAGAAGAAGTTGTGGGTATCGTAAAGATAAAGGCCAAAGCAGAAAAATTTGTTAAGGAAAAGCTAGGGGTACAACCTGATGTTATCGATATTACTTCCTTTCTTAGTGAAGTTGATGCAGACTGCAGAAAAAACTTTTCTTTTCATGCCCATGTCATATACCAGCTAAAGAACATGTCTTTTGAGGAAGAATCAATTCAGCGTTATGTCGCCCATCACTATAAATCCAAATCTGCTAATAAGCGCATTAAGCCCTCCAAGGTATTTCTAGAAGAAAGTAAATTGGAATCCTACTTGGAGTCTGATATTCGTGCGCTTATCGTGAGTCTTAAGGGAATTAGCGAAGTAGATGAAGAAAAGTTTTTTGAGTCTTTCTCACTCCTTGAAAGTATCCTAATGAATGATCCTGATGGTATATACGCCAAAATGGATTCGGTAAGTAAGGGTATGTATAGAGGGATTATTGTAAAACTATCTCTTAAACATCATATTGAAGAAGGCGTAATAGCAGAATATGCTCTAGAACTGGCCAAAGCAGATAGAGAGGACCTTAATTGTCCCCATCATGTGGGCACCTATCTTATAGGGAAGGGATACCCCCTCCTTAAAGCAAAAGT
>NZ_JCBCDA010000016.1:0-16730 GCF_059865615.1 Petrocella sp.
CAGCTTTGTTACTAGCCCTTAGAACACCCAAGTTCTTGCAAGAATTTATCATTATTTCAGGTGGTCAAGGTGGTGGTGGTATGATGAATAAAATCTATTCGACAGCACGGATTTACCAGATGGGTAAATCCGTATTTACAAGGAGGGCACTATGGCGCTTATAGACGAAATGGCCTTGGCCTTTATTTTATTAATAAGATCGGGAGCTGGAAGCTAACAATTCAACAGTCAGATCAGGAAAATGCTTAGGCATTAAACGCAAAAAACTCCTGAAATTGATCATAATCAGGAGTTTTAGTAACATTTTTTCTGGAAGTTGACAAAAATTAAACGAGGTTTATGTGGTTAAGTTGTAACCACTGTGGTAAAATTAAAACAACAATTAGGAATATAGATGAACTATCCGGAATTACCGGGTAGTTCACTTAAAACATCAGACGGTGTCTGATGAATTAATTAATAAATTACGGAAATGGGGGATAATGTGGAAAACAAAACAGACATTCTTATTTACCAATTGGAAGACGGAAAAACCAAAGTTGATGTAAGACTTGAAAATGAAACCGTATGGATGACACAAAAGGCGATTGCAGAACTTTATCAAACAACGCCTCAAAATATAACACTTCACATAAAAAATATTTATAAAGAAGGTGAATTAGAGGAAAATTCAACTTGTAAGAATTACTTACAAGTTCAAACCGAAGGAAATAGAACGGTCCAGAGAAATCCACGTCACTATAACCTTGAAATGATTATTGCCGTTGGATACCGTGTACGTTCTAGCAGAGGTACACAATTCAGACGATGGGCGACAGAACGATTAAATGAATACTTAGTCAAAGGCTTTACCATGGATGATGAGCGTCTTAAAGGTATGCGTAACATCGGTGATGACTATTTTGATGAACTTTTAGAGCGTATTCGTGATATCAGAGCCTCAGAAAAAAGATTTTATAAGAAAATCACTGATATCTATGCCTTATCTATAGATTATGATGGAAAATCAGAAGAAGCTAAAAAATTCTTTGCGACGGTGCAAAACAAGCTTCATTTTGCTATTCATGGTCATACAGCTGCAGAACTCATCGAACAAAGAGCTGATGCAACAAAAGACAATATGGGGCTTACCACTTGGAAGGGTGACAAGGTTCGTAAAGGGGATATCACCGTTGCCAAGAATTATTTGACGGAAAAAGAAATAAAATCCCTCAATCGTATTGTAACCATGTATCTAGATCATGCTGAAGATCAGGCAGAAAGACGTAACCCAATGCATATGAAGGATTGGGAAGAAAAACTCAATGCCTTTCTAAAATTTAATGAGCGAGATATTCTTACTGGTGCAGGTACTATTTCACATGAAGTAGCTAAGGAACTTGCTGAAAAAGAATATGAGAAGTTTAATCAAAAGCGTTTAAGTGCACCTGAAAAAGATGACTTTGATGTGTACTTAGAAGAGCATGAATGGACACATAAGAAGTAACCCTGTTTTGATTCCGCAAAGGAAGTGATTTCATGAAAGAAGTAGAAGTTATAAAACCTAAAAAGAATAAATTTGACCGAGCATCGGGCAAAGAACTTTCCAAAATAAGAGTTGCGCCTTATTGCAGAGTGAGTACCGATTTGGCTGAACAGATGGCAAGTAATGATTCACAAGTGGCTTATTATGAGCAGAAGATCAAAGATAATCCTAAATGGGAACTGGCAAAAATATATTCTGATGCTGGTATTAGTG
Source organism: Petrocella sp. (assembly GCF_059865615.1). Classification (NCBI taxonomy): domain Bacteria; kingdom Bacillati; phylum Bacillota; class Clostridia; order Lachnospirales; family Vallitaleaceae; genus Petrocella; species Petrocella sp. The sequence goes on from NZ_JCBCDA010000016.1 coordinate 1,739, forward strand.
GCACCAATATTGATAAACGTCTTGGATTTCAAGAGATGATTCGTGATGCCGTGGCTGGTGAGTTTGATCTAGTCATTACCAAGAGCATCTCAAGATTTGGTAGAAATACAAAAGACGTATTAGAATACACTAGACTGTTAAAAAAGCACAATGTAGCTGTATTATTCGAAAAAGAGAATATCAATACCTTCTCCATGCAAGGTGAAGTTGCCATGACGGTTCTAACTTCAATAGCCCAACAAGAAAGTGAAAGTATTTCAACCAATGTAAAAATGGGTCTTAAGATGAAAATGAAACGTGGTGAGTTGATTGGTTTTCAAGGCTGTTTAGGTTATGACTATGATAAGGAAACAAAAGAACTTGTCATCAATGAAGAAGAAGCTGAAGCTGTCCGGTTTATCTTTGATTCTTACAATCAAGGTAAGGGTGCTCGTCTTATTGGAAATGAATTAAAAGAAAAAGGCTATAAGACCAAAAGAGGGAGTAGCAACTGGCCTGATAGTACCATCAGAGGCATATTAAAGAATGAAAAATACATGGGTGATTTACTCCTAGGTAAGACCTTTACCGTTGATCCAATTACCAAGCAGCGCTTTGATAATATGGGTGAAGAAGAAAAATATTACATCAAAAATCACCATGAACCCATTGTCAGTAAAGAAACCTTTGAAAAAGCCCAAGCTATTAGAAAAAAGCGTAATTGCAACATGGAAAAAGGGCGATTAAAACGCTATAGCAGGCAGTATACTTTCAGTAGCAAAATTGAGTGTGGCTTCTGTGAAACCACTGTTGGCAGAAGGGCATGGAACTCAGGCACTAAGAATAAAAAAGTGGTGTGGCATTGTATCAAATCTAGTAAACACGGCAAAAAGCATTGTCCTGATAGCAAAGGTATTCATGAAGCTTTTATTGAAGAAGCATTTGTAAAAATCTTTAATGAAATGTGCCAGCATAACAGAGAGATCATAGAAGAGTTTATATCAACCATTGAAAATACATTAAGTGAAAGCACTAGCAAGAAAGAGTTAGCAACGCTTAATAAAGAACTGAGCAAAGTGGAAGAAAAAATCAAGAAACTGATTGATCTTCATATTGATGGTGCCATTGACCGAGAGAATTATGAAAACAAGTTTATTGAACTCAATAAAGACAAAGAACGATTGATCAAAGAAACCAATGAATTTTCATTAACAGCCAGTGAAGAAAAAGAAATGAAAACCAGGCTAAAAAGCTTTAGGAAGTACTTTGATGCCAACAAGCCTCTTAAGAAGTTTGATGCTGATATCTTTGAATCTATTGTCGAGAAGATTATACTCGGTGGTATTGATGACAAAGGTCAAAAAGACCCCCATCAATTGACTTTCGTATTTAAAACTGGTCCAAAATCAACAATTACTATGGGAAAAGAACCATATTCCCACTTATCAACCGGCCCATGTGGAAGGGGCTTTGAGACTGGTGAAAAAGTTTGGACAAACAGTAATAAGTGACCTTATATATTATGAAGATTTAAAGTTGTCCCACTTAAGTATACTTAAAGTCGATTTGAACATAGCGATTTATATGTTAAGATATAATTGGTTAAGGTGTCAAAACTATATAGTTGAACTTTTGCATACAATATATAGTTATGAATGCATCAACGTAATCTATATATTGTATGTAAATTTAGTGAAACTTAGCTCTGACCCTTTAACCATAATTAAAAATAAACATTAGGAGAGAATACAATGGATAAACTGAAATTAGCGCTAATTGGTTGCGGAAAGCTCAATGAAATCGTAGCCAAGGCATTGAAAGATGGCTACTTGCCAGAATATGAACTCGTTGCTGTAATGGGGAAAGATTATGATCGTACCAAAGCATTTGCAGAACATCATGGCTGTATGCCTTGTGCTGACATTAACGAACTTATGGCGTTTAAACCGGATTTTGTAGCAGAAGCTGCATCTGTAAAATCAATACAAGATTATAGTGAAACAATATTAAATGGTAGTTCGAATCTTGTTGTGCTATCAATTGGCGCATTCGCAGATCAAGAATTCTATGAACGCGTTAAAAATACAGCGGCACGTAACAACCGTCGTGTATATATTGCAAGCGGTGCTGTAGGCGGGTTTGATATTTTACGAACGGCTGCACTTATGAGCCCGATAACAGCATCCATTAGCGCACAGAAAGCACCGGGATCCTTGTATCATTCACCACTATATAAAGATGGATTATTAGAGATTACAAAACGTGAGCAGGTATTTACAGGCACAACCAAAGAAGCTATTGCTATCCTTCCAACAAAGGTTAATGTAGCGGTGGCCACTGCTCTAGCCAGCGCAGGACCTGAAAATACAATTATGAACATTGATGTAGTACCAGGCTTTGAAGGTGATGAATACAAAATTGAGATTCAAGGTGAAGAGATAAGAACTGAACTGAATATATATTCGAAAACGAGCAAAGTAGCCGCTTGGAGTGTGGTAGCTGTTCTACAAAATGCTGTATCACCAATTGTTTTTTAGGAGGTAAATCAAGATGTTCAAAAAATTAGTTGCAATTGAACCCATTAGTTTGATTCCATCAGCACAGCAAAAACTATATGATTATGCAGAAGAAGTCATCCTGTTTGATAATATGCCTAAGAACAACCTAGAAATCATTCAACGAATTGGCGATGCAGATGCCGTACTTCTTAGCTATACGACTTATATAGATAAGGAAGTATTGGATGCTTGTCCTAATATCCGATATATTGGCATGTGTTGTAGTTTATATTCCGCCCAAAGTGCCAATGTGGACATTCCTACAGCCAATGCTAAAAATATTACGGTATATGGCATAAGGGATTATGGCGATCAGGGCGTTGTTGAATATGTAATTAGCGAACTTGTTAGATACCTACATGGTTTTGGTGACAAGCAGTGGAAAGCGCTTCCTATGGAGATTACGGATTTAAAAGTTGGTATAGTTGGGCTTGGTACTTCTGGACAGATGACGGCTGTGGCACTTCAGGCACTGGGCGCAGATTTATACTATTATAGCCGTACGCGTAAAGCGGAAGAAGAAGCAAGAAATATTAAATATCTTCCGTTGAAAGAATTATTAAGTACGGTTGATGTTGTTTGTTCCTGTTTGAATAAAAACGTCATTTTATTTCATGAAGAACAATTTGAATCACTTGGAAATAACAAAATAATGTTCAATACCTCTATAGGTCCATCCCATGACCTTCCTGCTCTTGAAAAATGGCTAGAAAAGGGTGGTAATGAATTTTTCTGTGATACATTAGGCGCACTAGGAGACAATACTGGCAAGTTGCTTTCCCATGCTCATGTCAATTGTATGGGCGTGTCCTCGGGAAGAACAAAGCAAGCCTTTGATCGTTTGAGTGAAAAGGTACTTGATAATATTAAGTTGTTTTTAAAGGATCATGGACTGAATTAAATAAAGTGAAAATTGAAAGATTTGAACAGGCAAAAGAGAGAAGGTTTCTTTTGCCTGTTTTTTTATTGATCTAAAGAAATAGGAATCTGTTGTGAATAAAAAGGTGTTCATTTGTATAGAATGATACCTTTAAAAAGTATATAGATGCGTTGAATAAATATTGAAAGATTAAGTTGATTTTGTATTATAAGATGAAATGAGGAAAAATAAACAGATTGGAGGATAGAAAAAGTGAATTTACCAACATTTTTAAAAGAAGTAGATGGGCTTACTTCAAAAAGGTAACCGTGTGGAGAAGTTTTTGATAGATGCACAGTCTATGGTAGAGGATGACGTTGTCTTATCGAAAATGCTAGAAAATTTGTAAACCAGCACCCGGTTTTGTATGAACATCTGCTTTGTATGAAATTAGATTCCGGTGAAATGATAAAATGTTCAGATAGGTATGGAGGCTCTCGAAAAAATCCCTGAAGTTTTCGTAAACAGAAGTAAGATTGCTTTACTTACAGCAGAGTATGCTAACAGATTACATGCTGAAGGTGCATCAAAGTTTGTTACAAACTGTTCAAGTTTGGTTTAACACCCATTTCAGCCTTGAAACGTTTCTCAAATTGACGCATAAATGAATTGGCTCGAGCATTTTGTCCTGTGTGTTGATATACTCTTAAAAGCAGTTCGCATGCTTTTTCATCGTAAGGATCTATGCGCATGTGTTTCTCGAGAATTGATTCAGCCTCTTTTAGAGCATCCTTTTTTAATAATAGTTGTAAAAGAGTGTGTGAAACTTCAATATATATGGCTTTATAATATTCCTGGGATAAAGATACCCATTCATCATAGGAATTGTCCTCTAGAAAATCCCCCGTATATAGATCCGTCATTTGTGTAAGCAGATCTTCTGCTGGTAAAGTTTGCGATTTATATGTATTATACAGCCTGCAAAACTCTTCCACATCGGTTTCGACAAGGTTTTTACTGCTTATGCAGAATCCGTTTTTTTCCTCAATAATCAGCGGATATTCATCCTCAAAACCCATTCCAAACCTATCGAGTGTTTTTCGCAATTCGTACAAAGCAACTCTAAGGGATGTAAAAGCTGCTTTTTTGTCGGAATCTGGCCAGAATACTCCTGACAAAGTTTCGCGTGAAATGCTCTTTCCAGAGTGAGCTAATATATATTTCAGTATTCCACTGATTTTTCTAGTTTTCCATTCTTTATTTTCAATAATAACTTCACCTTTCTGGATAGAAAAGTTGCCAAAAAGGGTAACTTTGATTATTTTTTGTACTTTTTCTTCAGACTCGCAGCAGGCTCTTATAAAACTATTTGGATCAGTAACGGCTATACCAGTGTTTTTTATCATACGCTCACTATGTACAGACCCAAAATATAAACTAATTATTTTACGCATATGTTCAGGGAATAGATTTTTTTCTATAGCCAAAGCACATGCACGGATTAATGTAAAATAATCCATTCCGAAGAAAAACACATAATCATTTTTGCTGCTTAGCTTTGCCCATATGTTAAGATATTTTTTTAGTAGTTTCGTGCAGTTTTTTCTATAATATAAATCAGCAAGATGCATGGCAATCGTGGACATATGCTGGCGTGCTTTTTTGTTAAAGGATTCATTATAAGATGACAATAGAAAATCTTCTGCTTTTTCATAATTGCCTGCAGCCTTGTATAGTGCCCCCATCATTCCCTGGCAAAACTCGTAGTAACCATGACCAGCATACTGCTTTGAAATATTTGCAAATTCAAGCTCTGCTTTTTCAAGCAAGGTTTGTGCAGGTACTATTTCCGCTTCCCACAAATATTTTAATATCATAGCTCCGCTGGTGAAAATAGGGCTGCCATATCTACTATACGCAGCAGCCTCTTCTTCTAAGTCGGAAATAGCTCCAACAATGTCTCTTGTTTGATATTTTATTACAGCGGAAATCTCTAAGGCAAAAGAACGAGAAAAGTCAGAGTCGTATTTTTCTCCTAATAGAGCAAATTCTGTCATCAATTTTTTGGATGCTTCAATATCTCTCATAAGCATTAAAGTGCTGTAACAGCCAACTAAACCGATAATACGCCATTGATCACTTAAAAGGCCTACTTGGTGTTCTAGTATTTGATCAAGAATCTTGCGTGCTGACTTAAGACGGCCGATTCTATAGAAAAGTAAAGCACGAATGGTTAAAAAACTATAATCCCATATGGCTTCAGGGATTATCATCCTTGCCATCATTTTGCTAAGCACATTTCCCAATATTAGCTTTTCATCTGCTACAGTATTAATGAATCCGCTAATCAACAGTTTTTTTAAAGGAATCCCGCCGCTTAAAGCTACCTTAAACTTAGGAACATAGGACGCAACATCTTTTACATATTTAAAATCATTTGTTTGAAAAGACATTACTAAAATCATACCAAAGGTGTTCATAAGGTATGACATATCTTTTTGATATCGAAGCATTAAAAGTGCAGCTTTAAAACAGTCATAGGCTTCCTCAATTTCAGTGGTGAGCAACATTAGTCCTCTGAAAAAAAGTAAATAAGGATCTCCTTTAATAATATTTTCAGGAAATTCTGTTACCAGATACATGATTTTTTCTGGTTGACCGTTGGCAAACAACTGAGCTCCAAAAATTGAGATGATTTTCAAGGCTTTGTTTGTTTGATCGGCAGCAATATAAAGTTGTACAGCTGGTCGTAGATCTTCATTCTTTTCGTAATAATGAGCAGCCTTGGCATATAAGGTATTTATATAGGCTTCGCTTTTTATTTTTTTTAAATACACTTCCAACTCTCTACGGAATAGAGAATGAAAACGGTATTTCACTGGTTGTGTCATGAATTTTTGTATATACATGTTGCTTTTTTCTAACCATTCCAGCATTTCTAAGGCGTTATCGACTTGAAGGATTTCGTCTAATTCCTTGTATGAAAAGTCTGGGAAAATGGACATTTCTGCAAGAATTTGAAGTCTATCTACATCCATTCCCTTTAAATATTCATTAAAAAAATGATTAAATAAGGTTTGCTCAGTAGCATAATCCGCTTCTAGCCCATAGTTCGACTGATATGGAAGCGGGTTATCGATGTGGCTAATCATAAAAAGCCCAGCAATCCAACCTTCCGAAAATTCATGTATACGGTCAAGTTCTTCCGTGGTGGATTTGATTTTATATGTGTTAAGAAGCAGTTTTTCAGTCTCTTGTCTTGTAAAACGTAGATCATCCTCATTTATGAGGGTGATATTTTTGTTCAAAGCAAGTTTGCCAGTAAAAATACTGGTATCTACTCTTGACATGACTAACATACCTATTTCAATTGGCATGTTAGCAATAAAGTATCGTACTGTTTCCGAGATTAAGGGGTTCTCAACAATGTTTTGAAAATCATCTAAAACTAGATAGTGAAAATGCTGTTTATCTGAAAAATACTCCCAGGCATCCTGGCAGATCAGTGCATTTATCAGCGAATATTCTTCTGAAATATTGCTAATACCTGAGAGCCCTCTATAGCAGTCTAACGTTGTTTTGTCAACGCCTGAGAAAAGTGTCTCAATTACATGGGAATAAAAAACCGGTAAAAAAGCATCTTCTCTTTCCAGTCTGTACCAGTGTATATACTGCCTTTCTTTTTTCAGAGATAAGAGTACGGCAGTTGTTTTTCCAAAGCCGCCAGGGGCGGTTATGATAACAGCTCTCTTTTTATTAATGGGCAAGCTTTTAATTCGCTCAGAGTATAAAGCCTTCTTTGGAAGCTCTGGGATTATTAGCTTAGATTTTAAAAGTAGTGTATTTTGCATAGAATCACCTGTAATAGAGAAAATATAATGAATTTAACAGTTAATTTCACGTTTATTTAACGATGAGCAAAAAAAATTTTTTAGAATAACAATATATTTTACATTTAGTTAACACCTGGTATGTTAGCATAACGTTGTGCAATAAAAATCATAAGAAAAGGAGGGTAATCTTATTACAAAGGGGAGTTTTGTATCGTTATTGCTTTAAAATAATGCATTAATTTATTATACCTTAAAAGAGTATTGATGTAAAATATTCGAAAAAAAAGAGAGAATGATTGAATACATAACAACCTTTTAAGATTAGACAAATTGCCAACTAATTTAAAAAATGAAGGAGAGATAGAAATGAAAAAGAGATGTGTCATAACCGTTGTTTTGTTAATGGGTGCCTTGTTCTTATTTGGGTGTGGTAGTGGTTCCACTGACACTAAACCACTTCAGCAGGAGGTAGCTCTAGTGGAAACCATTGCAGAAAATGAAATGATGAGTGAAGGAACGAATGTAGCCCTAGCGGAAACCATATTAGAAAATGAAATGATGTGTGAAGGAACAAAGATAGCCATATCAACAAAGACCTATAAGACCTTTCAAGGATTGTCCCTAGATATGAGCATTGAGGGATTGATTGATAAGATCACCCGAGAAGGAATGGTGGAAATAGCTCCCATGAAGGCAGGTGCACTAGAGACAGAGAAGACAAAATATGCCTTTGATGAAGAAAAAGATTTGGCAGATGTGGAGTTTGAGATTTGGGAGGACACCGTGATTGCTGTGAAATACACCGTTAGAATAGGGCTTGAGGATACAGGATTTACAGCAGACAAGAAGCTATATGATCATCTGGTAGAAAAAATTAAAAGTGGTGAGATTTCAACACTTGAGCAGTTGGAAAAAGAAATAGGTAAGGGATATGTGATCCTTAAGGACTATAGAAAGTTTAAAAACCTTGAAAGCGGAACAAAAACGGTATATCGATGGCCGGATGCCGGAACCTATCACATTGAAGCTTCGGTAGATGAGGAAGGTAATCTCATCGGTTCGGTTAAAGGAAGTGTTCGAAAATGAAAAGAATAATATGTTTATGCAACATACGTGTCAGGAGTATTTTTCCGATCAGCTGTCTTGTCATGATGATTCTCTGCCTTGCCTTATCCGGATGTTCTGCCTCCCATCCGGAAAAAACGGCTGGAGTGCAGGAAGTATCGGAAAGAAATGAATCAAAAACACCGGAAGATTGGGGTAACACAATGGATTTTTCTGGAACCTGGGCAGGGACACAGCTAATCGCGGAAGTTAGCAATGAAGAGATGGCAGACATGGAAGGGACGTTTATTGACTGCTGGTTGGATCTTTCATTTGAAGATTATCATCAGGGTACTGGGGAAATGCAGCTTGCTGATGCTCTGGCAGGACCCAATCTGACAGCCCTTGTCTCTAATAATCGGTTGACGCTGACTGGAGAGTTGTGGGAAAGTCCTTTCCAATGGAACGGAACCTTTGAGATGGAAAACAATGAATGGCATTTGGTGGGTGGCGGGGATATCCAAGATGGTGATATGACTATCCATTTTGTACTGAGTCTATCTCTGGATCCTGACAGTCTGGCACAGGAACCGGGAATCACCTCAACAACAGAAGCATCCGAAATTAGCCAGGAAGGCAGCTCCGGAGACATAACCTTTGGGCCGCCCATCCAAGGTGAACGTTTTGAAACAGAAAAGGTGTCCATGGTGGTACCAACAGGATGGAATGTGATGGAGATTAGCGATGGACTTCAAGCCTATCAGGGAAAAAACGCCGTTGAAGTCTGGGTGAGAGGCAGCGGTCTTGGTGAAGATGCTGCTAAGAAAGCCATAGAAGGGATGGCCAGAGACTATAATGGAAGTGATGTGGAGTCCTTTCAACACTGGGGCTTGAACTTTTACAGCACGGATTTTGAAATATATGGCATGCAGCAGATGAAAATGAGTGCGGTGACAAATGGTCAACGAATTGAGATTGGTCTTGCTATGGACGTCAGTGCGGATGACGCTACAGAAGACCTGTTGTTTGGGATGTTAGATACCATTGAATTTAATTGATAAGTGGCTGAATCTGCATAGAACATGGATATCTTGTAAAATACCGAAATGTCTGAATTTCGGTATTTTACTAATATTAGAAGGATCAAAAAACAATAAGGAAGAAAAACAAATAAGCATTTTAGATGAAGAGGGGGAGGATATGTATTGAAAAATATACCGGATAAAGTGAATAGAGTGGCCTCAATAATAGGAAACTGGGGGCTTAAACTTGTAGCTTTCTTTTTAATTTTGATTCTGGGAGCCTATGGAATTCTTCTACTTACGGGTGATGACCCCCCAAAAAATGCGGGAGAGATTGTGAGCATATCCCAAATGGCATCTACTAAGTCTCTTACAGAGGATAAAAGAAATTTGATTAAAGATTTTGAGGCATATTTGGAGGAGGTAAGAGTGATGGCCAAGGCCCATGGAGGCGTTCTTAAGGAAGATGAGGCTCATATGGTATTAGAAGTATTTGACCACCTAACATCATCCTGGGAGCTGACAGAAGAGGAAAAAAACGATCCTTGGCTTCGCTACGTAATGGGAATGTGTCGAGAAGGGGTTAGTCTTGCTGGTAAAGATATGAGGGAGCTTGCTCTATTGGACTATGAATTTGCGGCCCAAAAGGGAGTGCCACAAGGTAAAATTGCCTATGAAAATCTAAAAAAACAAATAGAAGATAAAGAATCAACTAATGAATCAAGTCAGGAGATATCTCAAGGGATAAAAAGAATAAGCATAGAGGCCATTGATAAAGAACTGGAGAGATGCATGAACCAAAATCAAGATACACAAGGTACCATTTCCTGTATCAATGAGGCGATAGAAAAATGGGATTTAGAGGTTATGCGGGTATATGATCTGCTTATAGACACCTCACCTGAGGATGTGAAAAAAGCGCTAAAGGATGCCCAGGAAAGCTGGGAAATTTACAGAGAAAAGCAATATTCCATATTAGGTGAGGCTTATTTTGACATTTATAACCGCTTAGATGGTGGCACCATATGGCTCATTGCACAAGCTGAGTCTGAGATGAAAATACCTCGTCAAAGGGCAATTGATTTAGATTATTTCGCCAATGAAATACAGTTGGGGATGCCATCTTTTCCAGAGTTTTATCCCGAAAAGGAAACAGAGGATCATCAAACTGCCAATTTAGGTGTAAAAAATAACTACTTTGCTATAGGAAAAGCCCTAAATAAAAAGGAAAAAGCGGTAGCAGCTTACGAAGCTTATTGTATTTTTAGAGATAAGGAAGTATTTTTTATGGCTGTACTTTATGGTAAAACCAAGGATGAGGGTTTTATACTTCATAACTGTATGGTGCTAAATAAGGATCATATTAAGATGTTAGAAGGAATTATGTCGGATATGGAGCAAGGTGAAATAATCATACCCGATTAAATTTGAAAGGAGAAATGGAAAATGACACAAAACAAAGAAATTATTTTAGGCACTTGGACAACAAATATTATTATTGATGGTAAACGGTTTTTAGGAGAATTAGTAATAACCAATGATGCAATGCATCTTACTGCCAAGTACAACATGTCACTTTTTGACACGTCAGCTCCCGCTTTTTTTTGCCGTCAGGATAATAATATGGTATGCAAAATCAGCCCAGAGAATATTGTTTCAGTAACATCGAAAACAAGCCTTCTTAATAAACGAATCATTCTGTTGGCCAAAGATGCTACTGAAAAGACACATGATATCATTTTAGACTATGGTATAATGTCTATTAATTCCATGCTGGATGCGATTAATAAGTTGAAGGAAAAGGAGGAAAGCTTATGACATGGAAGGATGTGGTAGTACCCATTTTGTTTGTGATTGTACTGGGGGGAATGGCACTTTTGCTTACTCGTAGGGGAAGGCAAAACCATGAAGCAAGAGCAAAAGCCGCTGCACAAAAAAACTATCAATACAATGCTGCAACATCGGTAGTAGTTAATAAAGACGTACCCCGGAATCTCCTATACACCCTAAGGGATAATTCATCTAATGAAAGCAGTTGGAAAATGGAAGCCTATTTTAGAAAAAATGTAAAAGTCGGTAGTTCAACCACTAACAACATAGTTCTTTATGAGAATACAAAATGGTTAGGAAACGGGGGAGGCTTTAATGGGTTAATTATACCGAAATCCCCCATTGACTTATCTGTAGAAGAAATTGCCAAGAGTCTTGAGACGATGGGGCATAAGATGAATATTAGGGGACTTCAAAGGATAGCACTCCCGGAGAGGCTGTCGAAGTATTTTGATATGTTTTCTGATGACGAAAGGCAGATGACGGATTTTGTACAAAAAAATGAGGAGAGTTTTTTTCTAGTGGCTGACAATTATCCCATTAGAAGGCATCTAGTGATCATGATTACACCAGACAATATAAGTATGAATGTTTCCAGGTGCATAGAAAAACCCGAAGATATGATGGCCTTTGCTGAATTAGGTGCTTCACTTTTGATATTAATTTGAACAGTTCAGTAAACGTTTTACCGTATACTATAATGTACAACAGGCAAAAGAGAAAGGGTTTCTTTTGCCTGTTTTTTGTATTAAAAATAAGCGTTGACAAATGGGTCTATAAGTTGTAGACTTGCAATATAAAGTCGATAACTTATAGACCAAGGAGGTCATCATGGAAGAATATAAGCTTACAGAAAGTGAAGAAAAGTTTGCAGAGTTAATATGGCAGAGCGAACCGATGGGTTCCGGTGACCTTGTGAAGCTAAGTGAAAAAGAAATGAATTGGAAAAAGTCCACAACATATACAGTACTGAAGAAATTATGTGAAAAGGGTATTTTTCAAAATGAAAATGCTGTAGTTTCATCTTTAGTTACAAAGGATGAATATTATGCCAAGCAAAGCATAGACTTTGTTGAGGATACTTTTGGAGGGTCCTTGCCAAAATTTCTAACAGCTTTTATAAGTGGGAAAAAAATAAGTAAGCATCAAGCTGAAGAATTGAAAAAACTAATTGATCAGCACAAGGAGGTATAATAATGCGTGAACTCTTTCTTTCTGTTTTGAATATGAGCCTTACAGCAAGCTACGTAATCCTATGTGTGATACTTATTAGATTACTGCTCAAAAAAGCGCCAAAGGTCATCTCATATGCTTTATGGGGTATGATTGCTTTTCGCTTAGTAATTCCATTTTCCTTTGAAAGCATGTTTAGCCTTATACCACGGAATATAAATGCGGTGCTAATTCCCCATGATATTGTCTATCAGCAAAGCCCACAGGTTAATAGTGGGATAGAAGTGGTTGATTCATTAGTGAGCAATTCACTTCCCGCACCCAATGTTGGGGCAAGTGTCAACCCATTGCAGATTTATACAGAAATAGGCACTTACATTTGGATTTTAGGAATAATGGTACTGCTTATCTATAGTGTAGTATCCGTTTTACGATTAAAAAGGCAACTAAAAGGTGCACAGTTAATTGAGCAAAACATCTATCATGCTCAGAAATTGAAAACACCATTTGTGCTTGGCCTAATAAGACCCAGGATATATCTACCAGTTGACCTAAGTACCACCGAAAGAAGCTATATTTTGCTACATGAACAGACCCATATCCAGAGAAAAGACCATATAATTAAGATACTAGCTTTCATAATACTATCCATACATTGGTTTAACCCTCTAGTGTGGATTGCGTTTTTGTTAATGAGTACAGATATGGAACTTTCTTGTGATGAAAGGGTACTGAAAGAAATGAATGAAGAAATCAAAAAGCCTTATGCGAGTTCCTTATTATCTCTTGCAACTGGACGACATATATTAAATGGAGGATTATAAACGTGTTAAATTATAAAAAACCAGTATTTTGGGTTGTTATTGTTGCACTAATCGCTGTGGTAGCGGTTAGTGTAGGCTAATGAGTAACCCCCAAGAAAAACAGCTGTCGATAGAGGATTATGCTCATCAATTTATTGAGAAAACAATTGATGGGTATGTGCAAAGCATTACAGAACAATATGTGCCATAATGGGTATTTTGGTCAATGGACTCAATGCTCAGAAGCATTAATTTGATATATAATAAAAAATACGCCAAATTTTTGTGGAATATTTGAGTAAACTTTAACACGACACTTACTTTTGGTAGGGGTACGGCTATCTTTGACGATGGTACCATCATGCCGGTATCTCTAGGGCGGATTACAATAAGAACGGAAGACAATTGGGAGGAACATAGATTAAGAAAAGGTGGTGGCGGGAGTAGGGATCATTTTACTGCTGATTTTGAGACAGAGACACCAATTAGGAACACATCACTGGATTTATCATCTTTTGAGCCCCATAGAGATGATTTGGATATGAGCCTCATTGTTGACTTTGATCGTACGTATGCTTATGATGCATTGATGAACCTTACAGAGCCCATAGAGGTAAAAAGAGGGTTTGAGGTGGCTTATACGGCAAAGGATAAGGATGTCTCAAGTGAATGGCGTTTTAATATGATATCCTTGGACATGGTCTATGAAAAAGACGGTCAATCGTATGATACTTGGATTTATTATCCTTTTTATGGTACCGGCATGAACGAAACCGCTGTTGAATCTTTCGTAGCGTTATGGAGGACGAAACATGAATAACGGGTATAAATATATTTTTGGTGGGTTCTTACTGGTCCTAATCGATATTAATATTGGCAGATTTGATCTATTACCGGATGTTCTTGGGTACTATTTGGTATTTTTGGGACTTGGATATCTATATGCCAAAACAGATTTTGGGGTTTTTCGTATTGCTAGATTCTTGTCAGTAAGTATGATATGTGTTTCTATGCTAGATGTTGTTACAGGGATGCTTGGATGGATACAGATAGGTGATTTTTTCAACTATGCCGTGATGATTGTTGGATGGCTGAGTGAACTGTTACTGGTGGTTTATATGTATCAAGGCATGACGGTTCATATGACCATGCTTGAAGAAACAACCTTGTCTCATCAGTTTGGGTCTGAGCTCAAGCGGTATGCGGTGATACAGGGATCGTGTTTATTGGTCATGAGTTTTTCACTGAATATGCCAAAAGAGGGCAGCGGTGTATATCTGTTTGTTCTGATGGCCATAAGTATCATTATGCACATCAGGTTTCTCATTAATCTAAGTGCCGCAAAGAAACTCTTTGAGACGGAAGAAGTGGATATCATAGAGGAGAGCTAAAAACTCAACGGAGCGTTGGTTGTGATAAAGTTCGTATGTGATTATACTCATTAAGTAGGAGGTGAACAACTTGGATTGTGATAAAGTCGGAAAACTGATTTTTGGATTAAGAAAAGAGAAGGGACTAACACAGAAGCAACTTGCTGATAAAATGAATATCAGCGATAGAACCATTTCAAAGTGGGAGCGAGGAATAGGGTGTCCGGATGTGTCCTTGCTTCATGAACTATCCAATGCCTTAGGTGTGAATATTGAAAAAATACTGATGGGTGACTTAGAATCCAACAGTGCTGACGGAGGTAACATGAAAAGAATCAAGTTTTATAATTGTCCAACCTGTAACAACATTTTAAAGTTGGTTAAAGGGTCAAAACTAAGTTTCACTAAATTCGCCTACCATATGTAGATTACGTTGATACATTCATAACTACATATGGTAGGTGAAAGTTCAACTATATAGTTTTGACGCCTTAACCAAAGTTAAAAATGTTGAAAATGAT
>NZ_JCBCDA010000147.1:0-1353 GCF_059865615.1 Petrocella sp.
AGGCGCTTTAATAGACAGCTTCATGGTAGAAGGTAAGCATAAAGCAAATGTACTAAAGGTCTATGAAGGGGGTATCATTACAGGTTATCCTGACGGCACATTTAAGCCGGAGATGACCTTAACAAGAGCCGAGGGTGTGGCTGTAATTAGACGCATCATAGATAAAGGCGCAAGAAAACCATATATAAGTAAGGGCACCAATTACGCTGACCACTTCAAAGGTGGCAAGCTATGGGTAGATCCAGTTAGAGACAGTGATGAGAAAAACATTGCAGCAGATTTAAAAATGATAGAAAGTGACAAAGTGTACTATGACAAACATGGCAGCTACGAATGGGATGACCATTTAGGCATTATCATCAAATACTCAGAATATGGAAAGCCTGTAGACCAGCTTAAAGATTTAGAAAGGCTTTTAAGAAGACGCTTGTCAGAAGAACATGTACATACAATACTCGATTACATTAAGCATAAAGATGGTTGGCGTACACTGCTGAATGAAGAGCATAAATGGTATAATATGGATAATTATAGAATTGCAGTGGTTGATGAAAGGCAATTGAAAGGATCAAAATTTGAACGTTCTTTAGATGTTACGATTCAAATGTGGTATGAGTAATGAAGAGGATTACAATAGTACTTAGTATGATAGTATTTTCGATTTTCTTAATCAATTTTTCAGATTTTAAGGAGTCTTATGCTAGTCAGACATCTAGTTATATTGATATTTTTAGACCAATAATGAATCTAGAAGAAGCTATAAAAGATGCTAATGTTGAGATGAATAGTCTGATGGATAGAGATTACTTTTTTTATAGAATATATGATGTGGATATAAATACATTTGTAGAAATCGACGCCAATGAAGATATATGGCAAGAGTATGGAATATTCTCAACCAAGTCACCTTCAGGCAAATATAAGTTTATCAATGAACTACAGGCCTATCCCAATATTCCTAACAGTCAGTGGGAATTTATTGGCTATAATATTATGCCTGAGCCGGTGCCTAATCCTTATTACACACCGGATAGTATGCCGAAAACACAAATTATGGGTAGGTGGAAATGGGTTCAGAATCCGGAAGTATTTTTAAAAAATAATAAGGCACTCGCATCTTATCTTTCTCTTAATTACAAGGACGCTCTCACCCCGACTGACCGAGACGAACTGGCCAATCAAATCATATCAGCCCTCAAGGTCAAATACGGACCCCTCTTTGACGTGGATATGGCAAAAGCAGAAGGCACCGATGTCTGGCTTAGCCGTGCCGGCATCATCATACCGCCCACCAAAGTCTCAAGAGGGGTTGTCCGCCTGTGGCACAGTAATGGAGATTGGTACACCAGCATC
>NZ_JCBCDA010000062.1:0-1293 GCF_059865615.1 Petrocella sp.
ATTGGCTTGTGTCCATTTTATCAAATCTGGCTGTTGTGTCTAATTGAAAATAACTATTAAACATTACCTTGTGATAGCTTGGCTTTATCAATTCTATCTTTAGCAATATCGAAGTAATCTTGGCCCAGCTCAATACCGATAGAACCTTTATCGGTATTGACACAGGCTACACCTGTAGTGCCTGAACCCATAGTAAAGTCCAAAACTGTTTCGCCCTCGTTTGTGTACGTCTTGATTAGGTATTCCATTAGTGCTACTGGCTTTTGCGTGGGGTGTATGTTTTTAGAGTTATCTGTTCCAAATTCTAATATAGACTTAGGATACCCACTTGTAGTTTGTTTATAAGGTTTTTTAAGTCCTTTACCAAAGCCTAACTCAGTTTTACTAGGATTCACCCCTCCCCTAGGCTTACCGTCTGTCTTAAAAAATCCTTGAGGGTGGTAAGTACCAAAATTTTTATAAAAAACGCAAACATCTTCATGCACTTTCAAAGCCTGTTTTTTAGCTAACATTGGGTTGCTAGGTCTTTTTTTATTCCAAACCCAACAATACTTAAACATCTTCATATTACTAGCAATAAGCGTGGTGGTAAAAGGCTGACTTGCAGTCATAACAATCGCCCCATTAGGCTTGATAACCCGATTCAACTGCTCCCACATCGGTTCAAAGGGGATAACTGAATCCCACTTACAAGCTGTCGTACCATAAGGCGGGTCAGTCAAAACCATATCCACCGAACCATCTGGTATTTCCTTCATTCTTTCTAAACAATCGCCTTGCATTAAGTTAATCATATAATTATTTCCTCCTCTAAATAAAAAAAGCCAACACAATGGCTGGCTTATGATTATATCAATGTTTTATAT
The DNA here is from genome assembly GCF_059865615.1 of Petrocella sp. NCBI lineage: Bacteria > Bacillati > Bacillota > Clostridia > Lachnospirales > Vallitaleaceae > Petrocella > Petrocella sp. Next base: position 867 of record NZ_JCBCDA010000062.1, read on the forward strand.
GAGTGTCAACTATAAACCAACATTTTTCTCTTTAACAGTTTTATTGAACTCTTCCACATGATCGTATAGTTGATTATAGCTTTGCCTTCCGTTGCGGGTTTCCCATACCAAGTCCATGAATGATTTGTCGCTTAAACACACCATCCCGTTAAATTTAGTTGCAGTAAACACTTTTGATTTGATTTCTTCATCAAAGGCATCAAGTCTGACAACTGGACATGCAACTGGTTGTGAAACATAGACTATCTCCTTCTTTGGAGATGTACAACCAGTGACAAAAATAAGGCTAAGTCCTAAAAGTAAAATCTTCACCATCATCATACTCCCCCATATCATCTTTTAGTTTTTCTTTCTGTTTTTTTAACTCGTCATCGATGATTTTCTTTCGGTCTATTGACGATTTCAACGATTTCCCCTCAATCACTTG
>NZ_JCBCDA010000081.1:0-1146 GCF_059865615.1 Petrocella sp.
GCCGGCACGGCTAAGCCAGACATCGGTGCCTTCTGCTTTTGCCATATCCACGTCAAAGAGGGGGCCGTATTTGACCTTGAGAGCTGATATAATCTGATTGGCCAGTTCGTCTCGGTCGGTGGGGCTGAGAGCGTCTTTGTAATTAAGAGAAAGGTAAGCTACAAGAAATTCATTATTTTTTTCAAATATTTCCGGATTTTGAACCCATTTCCATCTACCCATAATTTGTGTTTTCGGCACACTATCCGGTGTATAGTAGGGATTAGGCACCGGCTCAGGCATAATATTATAGCCAATAAATTCCCACTGATTATTAGGAATATCTTGATAGGCCTGTAGTTCATTGATGAACTTATATTTACCTGAAGGTGATTTGGTTGAAAATATACCGTATTCCTTCCATATATCTTCATTGGCATCGATTTCTATACCTTCTTCATTATATAAAAAATATCTTTCTTCATTTAGTAAAACATCAAGTTCTAAATTCGCCTCTACTAATGCTTTCTGAATAGTCATAGTTGGTTTATATAAATCAATATAACTTTCAGTTCCATAAACTATCGTATTTTTAATAAGTAAAATGATTATAAAACTACTCCATATGAATAATATCCTATTTTTTATTATCTTCATTTTATATTCCACACTTGTACTGTAATTGTTCTAGATCTTTCAAGTGGAGTTCCTTTAATAATACGATCATCAACCACTGCAATTTTATAATTATCCATATAATACCATTTATATTCCTCATCCAGCAGTGTACGCCAACCATCTTTATGCTTAATATAATCGAGTATTGTATGTACATCTTCTTTTGACAATCTTCTAAGCAAAAGCCTTTCTAAATCTTTAAGCTGGTCTACAGGCTTTCCGTCTTCTGAGTATTTGATGATAACGCCTAAATGGTCATCCCATTCGTAGCTACCATGTTTGTCATAGTAGACTTTATTGCTTTCAATCATTTTTAAGTCTGCTGCAATGTTCTTCTCATCACTTTCTCTAACCGGATCTACCCATAGCTTGCCACCTTTGAAGTGATCAGCGTAATTGATCCCTCTACTTGTGTAGGGTTTTCTTGCGCTTTTGTCAATAATGCGTCTAATTACTGCCACACCCTCGGCTCTTGTTAAGGTCATCTCC
>NZ_JCBCDA010000087.1:0-12847 GCF_059865615.1 Petrocella sp.
TATGGGCAAATTTACGGTGAATGAAGACGGATCAATCGAAATACCAATGAGTCTATTAGAGGATATGAAGATCGACCCGAATGGTCCGATTTTTATGGAAGTGGTTGATGAAGGGATTAAGCTTCATAGGAATAAACCAAAAGCCTCTAAGGCCTAAGAACGAGAAAGGTGTTGGCTTGATATAAAAGGCTGTGTTTTGATTAATTCAAGAGGCATTGCAAAAACGATTATGCATGAAAATGGATAATGGTTTTTTTTGTGTGGTTGATGAATGGGACAGTCAGACAGGTAGAATGAACTGGAAGGATATAGCTACTATGACAGTAAGCGTTGTATGCATTACATATAATCAGGAAAAGTACATAGCTGAGGCGATTGAGAGTTTCTTGATGCAAGAGACGAATTTTGATTATGAGATCTTAATTCACGATGATGCTTCAACGGATACAACACCGGAGATTATTAGACAATACGAACAGGCCCATCCGGACCTTATTAAGCCGGTGTATCAAAAAGAGAACCAGTATTCCAAAGGCATACATGTTCTTGATTTCTACAAAGCATATGCCAAGGGCAAATACATAGCGATCTGTGAAGGCGATGACTACTGGACAGATCCTAATAAGTTACAAAAACAAGTAGATCATATGGAGGCGCATCAAGACTGCAGTGCCTGTGTACATGCTGCCCATTTGGTGGATGCAAAGACACATAAGAAGGTTGGAAAAGTAAGACCAAGTCTTAGAAGCAGAGATTATTCACCAGAAGAGGTTATCCTTGGTGGGGGTGGTTTATTTGCTACGAATTCTATTATGTATGCGAGAGCATTTTCTGAACGCCCTAAGTTTTTTGATAACTGTTCTATTGGGGACTTTCCTTTGGTGATTCATTTGGCCCTTAGTGGCAGGCTTCACTATATGGATGCATGTATGTCGGCTTATAGAATTGGCGGGGACAACTCTTGGACAGCAAAAATGTCCAAGGCAAGTATAGAGATTAAAAAAAAGCATATAGACCGAATTGAAAATATGTTAAGAGAAGTAGATGAGTACACCCAAAAAAAATATAACGACATTATAGAACAGAAAATCAAGAAGAATAGATTTGATTTTTTGATTGCTATTGGTGATTTTGAAGCAGCTAAATCGGACTGGTATAGGTATGAATATAAGGCCCTTGGCCAATATGAAAAACTTAAAATACGATTAATGCTTTTATTTAACCGTATTAGAATGTCATCAAGAACAGTTAAGAGGAAGTACGAAGAATGAGTCCGGAAACGAACAAATCTAAAGCACTTTCTCCCCTATTGTGGAAATCATTAGAAAGAAGTGGCAGTCAAGGTATATAATTAATCGTATAAATCATATTGGCGCGATTACTCATGCAGGAAGAATAGGGCATCATTACTTCTGTTATGGTCTTTATACTCCTTGCAATGTATGGGGAGATGGGGTGTCTGGTATTGCTATATATATTGGTTTGGCAAATTTATTTCATATAGAGAGTTGCTATTATTTGATGTCCACAGCAAAGCAGTTGATAAAAGATAGAAAGCGTTAATTGCGTGTAGGATATATTGATTGAAGGAGTGGTGGTTATGAAAACAATTCTGGTAACAGGTGGCGCAGGCTTTATCGGTAGTAATTTTATTAAGCTAATGGTTAAGAAATATTCAGACTACAAGATCATCAACTTAGATGCTTTGACCTATGCAGGGAATCTAGAGAATCTATCGGATATGAGTAGCCAAAACAATTATACTTTTGTAAAAGGGGACATAAGAAACCGAGAAAATGTAGAAGAGATTTTTAGGGCTTATACGATTGATATGGTTGTTAATTTTGCTGCGGAGTCTCATGTAGATAGAAGTATCCAAGAGCCGGAAGTCTTCTTGACAACGAATATATTAGGGACCCAAGTGCTTCTTGATCTGGCTAAAAAATACTGGAAATTGAACCCGGAGGATAAGTATTGTAAAGCTTATAGGCCAGGGGTTAAGTTCCTTCAAGTCTCAACAGATGAAGTATATGGTGCTCTAGGTAAAAGGGGTATGTTTGTGGAGACGATGCCACTGATGCCTAACAGCCCCTATTCAGCCTCTAAGGCGAGTGGGGATCTGATTGTTCGAGCATACCATGAGACCTTTGGTATGCCGATGAATATTACAAGATGCAGCAATAACTATGGTCCCTATCAGTTTCCTGAGAAGTTGATTCCCTTAATGATTACCAACTGCCTTAATGATAAGGCCCTTCCGGTTTATGGGGATGGTATGCAGGTGCGCGATTGGCTTCATGTATCTGATCACTGCCTTGCTATTGATAGGGTTCTTCATAAAGGTGTTGATGGAGAAGTCTATAACATAGGTGGGAACAATGAGAAAGCGAATATAGAGATCGTTAAGGGAATCATTCATGCCCTAGGTAAGTCAGAGGCCCTGATTCAATATGTTCAAGACCGTCCGGGTCATGATCGAAGATACGCTATTGATAATACGAAGATTAAGACACAACTGGGTTGGGAACCGACCTATACCTTTGATGAAGGGATGAAAGAGACTATTCGGTGGTATATGGAACATGGTGAATGGATAAAGAACATCGTGTCCGGTGCCTATGCGCTTTATTATAAGCAGATGTATTCTACATCTCAAGAAAAGAGGTACTAGGTTGAAGAAGATTTTGTTACTTGGTGGTTCAAGGCAACAGATTCCGGCCATAGAATATGCGAATAAACAAGGTTATTATACAGTTTTGTGTGATTACTTGTCGGATAATCCCGGACAAGCCTATGCCCAAAAATTCTATGATATCAGTACAACGGACAAGGAATCTGTACTTGCTATAGCCAAGGCGGAAGCTATTGATGGGGTGGTAGCTTACGCTTCTGACCCGGCGGCTTTGACGGCTGCCTACGTTGCAGACCAGTTGGGCCTTCCTACTAATCCCTTAGAATCTATTAAGATTTTGGCTTATAAGGATAAATTCAGGAATTTCTTGGTTAAGCATGGTTTCAATTGCCCTTATGCAAAGCGCTTCTCTGATCTTAAGCGCGCAAAAAAAGAGGTCAAGGAGTTTAGATTTCCGGTGATGGTTAAGCCGATTGACTCTTCAGGAAGTAAAGGTGTAAGCAAAGTTGAAAGCATAGATGATTTTGAAAAGGCTTATAAAATAGCTTGCGACAATTCCAAAAGACGACAAGTGATTGTAGAAGAATTCATCCTTCAAGATCACCCTTATATGATTGCTGGTGATTGTTTTGTTATGCATGGAAAAGTCGAGTTCTGGGGTTTTTTAAACAGTCATAGAAATATAACCAATCACCCTTATGTGCCTATTGGTACAAGCTATCCGGTCTACATCAGTGATAGAAGATTGGCTTTAGCAAAAGAAGCCTGTGAAAAATTACTTGATTTGCTCAACATAGAATTTGGTGCTTATAACATTGAGATCCTTATAGATCAAAATGAAAAACTTTATTTTATTGAATTAGGGCCAAGAAATGGTGGGAATATGATTCCGGAGCTTTTACAAATGGCCACTGGAAACAATATGATAGCAGCAACCATTGAAACAGCAATGGGGCATGAATATAGACTTGAAAAGGGCATATTAGAGAATAAGTATTTGACGACCTATGTCTTGCATTCAACCCAAAATGGCTATTTAAAAGAAATTAATTATAAGAATAGGATTGATACAAAAATCTTCAAAAAAGTCTTATATAAGAATATTGGAGATTATATTGAAGTTTTTGATGGCTCTAATAAAGCTATAGGCATAGTTTTTTTGAAGTTTGACAATCAAGAAGAACAGTTGGGTTTTATGGACAATCCTGAAAAAGATATTGAAGTGGTTGTTGAGAGGGAGGAATCTCTGATCGTGAATCATGAGGCCGGTTAAGAATGAAGAGAAAAATAATATGTGGATGGTTATACTGAAAGTGGGTTATTATGGACAAACAAATTCAAGTGACGCGCTCATCAATGCCGGAATTTGATGAATATATTGATGAGATAAGGACTTTATGGGATTCTCATTGGCTGACGAATATGGGCATAAAACATAAAATGCTAGAATCACAACTGCTAGATTATCTAAGTGTGCCAAACATTAGCCTTTTTAACAATGGTCATATGGCTCTTGAGAGTATCATTGCAGCTTTTAAGCTTAAGGGAGAGGTTATTACGACACCTTTTACCTTTGCTTCAACGACACATGCAATCGTAAGGAATGGTCTGGAACCGGTTTTTTGTGATATTAATTCGAAAGACTGTACCATAGATGTAGAAAAGATTGAGGGTTTAATAACTGAGAGAACGTCAGCAATTATTCCTGTTCATGTTTATGGCCAGATCTGTGATGTAGATAGGATTAAAGAGATTGCTAACAGGTACAAGGTCAAAGTAATCTATGATGCGGCACATGCCTTTGGTGTTAGAGTTAAGGGGCAAGGTGTTGGTTGTTTTGGAGATGCATCTATGTTTAGCTTCCATGCTACCAAAGTTTTTAATACCATTGAAGGTGGTGCTGTTACCTATAGTAACCCTGTTTTGGAAGGGATTCTAAACAATATGAAGAACTTTGGCATTACTGAACCTGAGTTGGTTGCGTATGTAGGTGGGAATGCAAAAATGAATGAGTTTCAAGCGGCTATGGGTATATGTAATCTAAGACACATTAATAGAGAGATTGGAAAAAGGAAAATAATAATGGAAAGATATGTGGCCCATCTTAGCAACCTGGAAGGTGTTAGGTTGCTAGAACCCCAAAAGGACGTAGAAAGCAACTATGCTTATTTACCGGTACTATTTGAGGGTTACAAAATGTCTAGAGACCAAGTGTATGAAAAACTAAAAGAGCATAATATTTTTGCCCGAAAGTATTTTTATCCACTTACGAATACTTTTGAATGTTATAGGGGCTTATATGACGTAGGTGAAACGCCGGTAGCGAAGGGGATTGCTGATTGCGTGTTGACACTACCATTGTATGCAGATCTAGATATATATGAAGCTGATAGAATTTGTGAAATTATTAAGAGGGGGTAAGAAAATGAAAGGTATTATTCTTGCAGGTGGAAATGGAACAAGGCTTTATCCGATAACTCAAGTGGTCTCAAAACAGCTGTTGCCCATATATGATAAACCGATGATCTATTATCCATTATCTGTGCTTATGTTGGCAGGTATTAAAGAAATATTAATTATTTCAACGCCCAACGATATTGGGGCATATGAAAAATTATTAGGTGATGGCCAATCACTTGGACTGAAGTTTTCATATGTTATTCAGAGCGAGCCTAAGGGTTTAGCGGATGCCTTTATTCTAGGGGAAGACTTTATTGGTGAGGATAGTGTTTGTTTAATTCTTGGTGATAATGTCTTTTATGGCCAGGACTTGACAAAAATATTAAATGAAGCCACAGGTTCAAAAGAAGGGGCGGTCATATTTGGCTACCCTGTGAAAGACGCTAGGTCGTTTGGTGTGGTTGAATTTGATGATCATCGAAAGGTGATTTCAATCGAAGAAAAACCTGAACATCCAAAATCAAATTATGCGGTTCCCGGTATATATTTTTATGACAATCAAGTGGTTGATATAGCAAAAAATGTGAAGCCATCAGCCCGCGGTGAAATAGAGATTACATCCATTAACAATGCTTATTTGGAGAAGCAATTATTAAAAGTTGTCCTTCTGGGTAGAGGTATGGCTTGGTTAGATACAGGCACACCAGAAGGCATATTAAAGGCAGCCGAGTATGTAGAGGCCGTCCAATCTAGACAAGGTTTTTATATTGCTTGTCTTGAGGAAATCGCATGGAGAAGGGGCTTCATTAATGACGAACAGTTTAAAGCTGTGGGAGAAAGCTTAAACATGACAGAATACGGTCAATATATACTGTCCTTAATTGAGGAATACAACTATAGATAGATTATGATGGGCTCTGTATTTTGTTTCTATAAGCAAGAACATCGTACAAAGCCAGTTCTGTAATAGTTAAGTGGACAAAAAAGGAAAGGAAATATGATGTTAGATTATGAATATCATAAAAATATAAAATGGATAGAATTTTTTTGATAGCAGATTATAAGAATGAGTTTTTAATAGAGTTAGACGATCATAACAATTATGTTTCGATGGACATCAACCATCTTAAAGCATGCTTTAAGGAGGAAGGCTATGAACTTGTGGTCACGAACTATTCTGAGCTTGATCTTGAGTGGGATTATAATAAGGCGTATATTTTATATCAGACATCTGAAGCTAACGGACAGTTTTACAAAAAATATATTGAAGATATTATTTGTCATTTTGAAAAATTAGGGGCAGTGCCTTTACCTTGTTATGAATACTTAAAAGCACACCACAATAAAGGCTATATGGAGTTACTAAAAAGTAGGTTTGTTGATGAAGAACTAAAAACTATAAAAAGCAAATACTTTGGTACTATGAGTGAGGCACTTTCGTATACGCCTGAATATCCAGTGGTTATCAAAAAAATATCAGGAGCAGGTAGTATGGGTGTCTATTTGGCCAAAAATGACAAGGAATACACTCAGTATGTTAAAGAAGCAACAAAGACCATTATTGGGGAGCATCTGTTTCAAGTGGTGGAAAGTGCAAGTAAAGAATGGGCTAAGAAGATTTTTTCATCTATGCTAAAGCCTCAAAATAAAAACCAATCCATTCATACTGACAGACCCATTGTTGTTCAGAATTTTATTCCTAATTTACAAGGGGATTACAAAGTACTCTATTATGGAGGAAAATACTACACCTTGTATAGAAAAAATAGAGATGACGATTTTAGAGCGAGTGGCAGTGGTAAGTTATGTGAAGTGCCCATAGAAGAAAATGATGCTCTTCTTGATTTTGCAGAAAAGGTAAAAGAAGAAATTGATTTTCCAATTATCGGAATGGACATAGGACATGATGGGAATAAATTCCATTTGTTAGAATTTCAAATGATTCACTTAGGTCCTTATGCCCTTTTGAAATCCAATTATTATTTTGTTAAAGATCAAGGAAAATGGAAATGTATCCAAGCAAAGTCGGATCTGAATATGGAGTTTGCAAGGAGTATTTGTGCTTATATTGAATCAAAGAAGCATTTGGCAATAGAGGTTGATCATTAAGAATAAAAAATGTTGAAATAATGGTTAAAGGGTCAAAACTAAGTTTTGACGCCTTAACCAATAATACATAATAAAAACAAGGGCTAAGGTGAGGAAGTTGAATATTATTATTGGTGGGGATTTGGTCCCGACAAGGGTAAATCAAAAGCTTTTTGGTTCATCTAAGATGGATCAAATTATTGATGGCCATATAAAAAAACTGCTTGAATCAAGTAATATGAGGGTTTTTAATCTAGAAGTACCGTTAACAAATACAGAAACACCTATTAGTAAATGTGGACCCAACTTAATAGCACCAACCAATTCAATAAAAGGTATTAAAGCGCTGAACCCCTCTATGCTTTCTTTGGCAAACAATCATATTTTGGACCAAGGTGAGCAAGGCCTTCAATCGACAATAGATCTTCTTCAAGAGCATCAAATTCAATTTCTAGGAGCTGGAAAGAATATTTTGGAAGCTTCAAAACCAATTCATGTTGATTTTGGCAACATTAAAGTTGGTTTTTATGCATGTGCAGAAATAGAGTTTTCAATTGCTACTGAAGAAAGAGGGGGTGCTAATCCTTTTGATATATTCGAAAGCTTAAGTACTATTAACGAGCTTAAAAAAGTATGTGACTATGTCATCATACTTTATCATGGTGGAAAAGAACATTATCGATACCCTTCGCCTTACTTACAAAAAGTTACAAAGAAAATGGTTGAAAAAGGCGCAGACTTAGTCATATGCCAACACAGCCATTGTATAGGTAGTTATGAAAAATATGAGAAGGGGACCATTGTCTATGGTCAAGGGAATTTTATTTTTAATGAGCATAACAATGAATTTTGGAATACAAGTCTATTAATAAAGGTTATTTTGGAAGATTCATTGAGCATTGAATATATACCTATAATTAAGACGGACCTAGGTATTCGACGTGCAAATACCGATGAAACAAATAGGATTCTGAAGGATTATAATGAAAGATCTTCTCAGATTCTTCAAGATGGTTTTATAGAAGACAAATATACCGCATATGCAGAGGAGCATATTGAGGCTTATTTAAGACATTTTGTGAAGATGGGGAAATGGGTTTCCAAATTTGATAGAAGAATTTTTAAAGGTAGAATATTAAAAAGCAAGTGCGACAAAGCCTACTTATTAAAATCATTGAATTTCATAGAATGTGAAGCGCATAGAGAATTAATTATCGAAGGCTTAAAGAACAGGATTGATAACGAGACCTAGGTCCAAATGCCTATTTGTGAATGGTATTTACTATTGAGATAGATGGGTAATAATGATAAAGTAATTACGTATTAGAATTACGTATTTACTTTTTTTGTAATTTTCAATAGATTGATGTAGGAAGAAAGGGTGGTTGAGCATGAGAAGAAGTATAGGGTTGCTGGTATTATTGACTTGCTTATTACTAGTAATGACAGCTTGTAGTCAAGATAAAGCTGAAGATGAGGTAATTGAAAAAGACACTCAAGAAATACAAGCAGATCTTGAGGATGAAAGCCGAGACAATGATAATCAAGACAATGAACCTCTTTTTGAAGAAGAACTTGAATTCGCCAGAGAGGAAGTTAGTCATACGGTAGGTGCCAAGATGCCGGATGGATATCCCTATGATTTTTGTCCACTTTATGAGCCGTCAGAGATTAGCATTGCAATGAAAAATGAAGATGAGGAATTTATAGGCTATACGGTGAATCTACTTACGAAGCATGAGGTTGACCAGGTGAAGGATTTCTACCTAGGTTATGGTCCTCAAAATACGAGTGATTTGGGTGTGATGGCTATCTATGTTTTTGAAGCGGAAAATGATATTGACTATGCTTCTGTGACCGTCATGGAGAATCCGGACGAGGGAGACGAAGTATTTGAGACATCTATTACGATATCAATGAGTTTAAGTAAATAAAATATAAATCAAATATAGGGAATAAGATAAAAAATGATGTGATATAGCGTGCACATCGTTTTTTTACGTATTAACCAAAGATAGGACCGCATATTGTGGCACTTTTACAGTTGACATAAGGGCTCTTAACCTCTATAATTTCATCATGAAAAGCTTTTCATATCAGTCTGTAAGGAGGCGTTGTTTTGACAAATAAAGAAGAGGACAAGAAAATGGATGCAATCCAATGGGAGGTACCTAGACCCGAGGATTATGATAGGATAGAAAAAGGGGATATGCCTGGAGATGTGATTCAGATACATGAAGGACATATTACTAAGGCAACTGTTATATTTCCCAAATTATATCAGTTGGTTACAGCCATACTGGAGACCCGTCCCAAAGATAAAGCGGTTATTTCGGTTCATGGTGGTTCCGGCGTGGGCAAGTCGGAGATTGGGGCTTTATTGGCTTGTTATTTTAAAGATCGTGGTATAGGTACATATATATTGTCCGGGGACAATTACCCTCATAGAATACCGAAGCACAATGATCAGGAGCGACTTAGGATCTTCAGAGAGAGAGGCCTTAAGGGATTCGTTGCACAAGGTGCTTATAACAAAGAACGAAGTGAGGAATTAAGAGAGCTTCAAAGGCTTGACCTAGATTTTGATCCGGATCAGATTAAGGCATATCCATGGTTGTTTATCTATCAACAAGAGGGTCGCAAAGGTCTTGAAGATTATCTTGGTACGGCTGCTGAGATTGATTTTGAGGAGATTAGCAATATTATAGCACGGTTCAAAGGCGGTAAAGATCATATTTTTCTTAAAAGAATGGGGCGTGAAGAAACAGAAGTATGGTACGACAAGGTTGATTTTACGGATGTTAAGGTGATGATTATTGAGTGGACCCATGGTAACAATGCTGCTCTGACCGGCGTGGACATACCGATTCTACTTAACAGTACCCCCAGTGAAACACTTGAACATCGTAGATTACGTAATAGAGATGGTGGAACAGATAGTCCTTTTACAAGCTTGGTATTGGATATTGAACAGAAGCTACTGTTTTCCCAGGCTTTTAAAGCTAAGATTATTGTGCTTAAGGACGGCGAGATTGTGAATTATGAACAATACCGTCAAATCATGTTACAAGAGGGTCTATAGTAGAGGAAGTGAAGGAGGCATATCATGAATGAATTAAATCAAGGCGCAGCCAAAAAAGCAAAAGTGGGCTTGGGACCCATGCTTAATGTCTATCCAGACAGCGTTGGTGCTTCATTAAGTGGTCTTGTGAAGTTGCTTGAGAAGGAAGTTTTTAAGGATGTTTTTGAATCTTTGTATATATTACCCAGTGTGTTTAATACAGATCTAGATAGAGGATTCTCAGTTATTGACTATGAACTGAATGCTTTATTAGCTTCAAAAGAGGATTTGGAGACTTTAAAGCAAATGGGTATGGATTTTAAGTTTGATTTTATTCTTAACCATGCATCGGTACTATCTAAGCCTTTTCAAGATATTATTGAAAAAGGGGAAGCGTCAATTTACAAAGACTTTTTTATTAACTGGAATCTTTTCTGGGAAGGCAAAGGTACAATGACGGAAGAAGGCTATATTCAGCCAGATGCGGCTTTGATTCAGGATATGTTTTTTAGAAAGCCTGGCTTACCAATTCTAAATGTTCGAATGCCGGATGGTAAAGAGGTGCCTTATTGGAATACATTCTATCAAGAAATCAGCTACAACCCTATTGATGCCATAGACCTTATGGCTGAGATGGACCTTCAATACGGACAGGCGCACTTGATTGCAGAGAGGGTGAATCAGGGTCTTGAAGAGGGGAAAAAGCTTTTAGATATTGATCTTGGCCCGATGGCTTCTCATCAGATGCTTGTTGTTGACTATCTTGAGTCCCATCGTAAATACTTAGGGCAAATGGATCTGAATATAAAGTCTCTTCTTGTATGGGATTTTTACGAAGATACTTTGAAAAAGTTGGCCGGCTATGGCGCCGGTATCGTAAGACTGGATGCTTTTGCCTATGCACCAAAGGCACCGGGGGAGAAGAACTTCTTGAACGAGCCCGGAACATGGGATCTCCTTGAACGTGTCAAATCCTTAGCGGACCGTTTTGGCCTGAATCTTCTGCCAGAGATTCATTCCAAATATGAGGAAAAAATACATGAAAAAATAGCAGAGGAAGGCTTTATGACCTATGATTTTTTCTTGCCGGGATTGATCATCGATGCCTTTGAAAGTCACTCAAGTGTCCATCTGATTCAGTGGATCAAAGATCTACAGGATAAGAAGATGATTACGGTGAATATGCTGGGGTGCCATGATGGTATTCCTTTATTGGATCTAAAAGGCTTGTTGTCCGATGCTCAGATTCAGAATCTAATTGATGTTGTTGTTGGTCATGGTGGTTATGTGAAGGACCTTCACGGGAAAAAGAACATCTATTATCAGGTGAATGCGACGTATTACAGTGCCCTTGGAGAAGATAATCAGAAGATGCTCCTTGCCCGTGCGATTCAGATGTTCATGCCGGGCAAACCACAGATCTGGTACTTAGACCTTTTTGCAGGCAAAAACGATTATGAAGCGGTAAAGCGGGCTGGAGCAGCAGGTCACAAAGAAATCAATCGAACCAATCTGACTTTGGAAGAAGTAGAAGCACGTCTAGAGGAGAAGGTTGTGAGAGATCAGATTGAATTAATTAGATTCAGACAGACACATCCGGCTTTTGGCTTAGATGGTTTTCTTGAGATTATTAAGTCTGAGCCGCACAAGCTTATCTTGAAATGGGTCAAAGATGATGCTTTTGCCTTATTAGAAGCAGATTTAAAGTCTTATGAATATGTGATTTCAAGTTCGGAATTATTTTTATTGGGTAATTAAGATGATATATGATATAATATTCTGGTATACTGATTTTCAATAGTAAAGCAATAAATAAAAAGATAGAAGATATAGCTATGAGGAGAGATTATTATAATGATTATTAAGCGTGGTTGTGTTATTTTGCGAGCTATTGAGCAAAAAGATTTGCCTTTGTTAAAGGAACTTATGAATAATCCGCATATTGAATATATGACACAAGGTAGCAACTTTCCTGTCTCTGACTTTGAGCAGCAACGTTGGTTCGAAAGTTTTGACCGGCAGAAGGATCTACGTCTCATAGCAGATACTGTTGACGGTGAAACCTATGGCTATATTGCTTTATTGAATATAGATTGGCGTAACGGTACTGCTTGTATAGGCGGAAAACTTAAAAACAATAAAAAAAGAATACGCGGTGATGTAAGAGATTCAACAATGGCCATGCTTAATTACGCATTTAATGAAATGAATCTTAATTGCATTGAGGCTTATGTTCTAGAGCATAATGGATTTTCAATATTAAACCTAAAACGTTGTGGTTTTACTCAAGAAGGGCTTATGCGAAGTCGGGTTTATAAAAGGGGAAAACACTGTAATCAACTTGTATTCTCCATGCTCAAATCAGAATTTCAAGCTTTAGAATTAAAAGAAGGAAAGTCTGATTAGTCTTGTCGTAAGATAAAGATTTGACATCAAATAGACGGACATAATAATAATAATAGTAGTAGTAGATAGAGCATAAAAAGTCGATGTATCATTTTGAAGCTATCGGCTTTCAGTCTATCTACTATTTTTATATATAAGGTTGGTTAAAGGGTCAAAACTAAGTTTCACTAAATTCACATACAATATATAGATTAGTTGATGCATTCATAACTATATATTGTATGCAAAAGTTCAACTATATAGTTTTGACACCTTAACCA
>NZ_JCBCDA010000012.1:0-18826 GCF_059865615.1 Petrocella sp.
GGTTAAAGGGTCAAAACTAAGTTTCACTAAATTCACATACAATATATAGATTACGTTGATGCATTCATAACTATATATTGTATGCAAAAGTTCAACTATATAGTTTTGACACCTTAACTAATTTTTGAGTATAAAAAATAAAGGAGACGGATATGTCAAACAATAATCCAATCGTCACATTCAAAATAAACAATGGAAGTGTGATTAAAGCTGAATTGTTCCCAGATATTGCGCCAAACACAGTTAATAACTTCATTGCCCTTGTTCAAGAAGGTTTTTACAATGGTTTAACGTTTCATCGTGTTATACCTGGTTTTATGATTCAAGGTGGTTGTCCAGATGGCAATGGCATGGGTGGACCCGGCTATGGTATCAAAGGAGAGTTTTCATATAACAAATTTGAGAACAGTCTAAAGCACGATAAAGGTGTGTTATCTATGGCAAGAGCTCAAAATCCGAACTCAGCAGGATCTCAATTCTTTTTGATGGTAGAAAATGCACCGCATTTAGATGGGCAGTATGCCGCTTTTGGAAAAGTGATCGAAGGCCAGGAAGTGGCAGATGCTATAGTGAAAGTACCAAGGAATCATATGGACATGCCAAATGAACCACAGGTTATGAAGGAAGTAACCGTTGATACTTTTGGTGTCCAGTACGATCAACCGGTAAAATTATAAAAAAACCCTCAATTAGAGGGTAAAGGGTCTTTTTTATTCTCTAGAAAAGTCCCTTTGTTCTTATACCAAATCAAACAAGTCATCATCAAAAACAACTTGATTTCGTCCAGAATTCTTGCCATGGTAGAGACACCGATCAACTGCCTCTATACTTTGTTCAAAACTTTCAGAAAGCCTACCAACCCCAAAAGTCAGTGTTAGGTTTATTTTATGATTTCTGTAATTGAAAAATGTATCTTCAATAATCATTCTTAATCTTTCAGAAAAATCTGTTGCTTCAGCGAGGGAAGTGTTCTCCATGAGGATTAGGAATTCTTCGCCACCCCAACGCGCGATTTTATAATTGGATGGACAATTAGATTTCAGAACTTTTGCCAACTCCATCAGTATGTAGTCGCCACATTGATGGCCAAAAGTATCGTTGATATCTTTGAATCTGTCAATATCACAAAGTGTAAGCGTATGTAGATTAGTACATGGATAGTAAGCAATTATATTTTTCAGACCACGTCGATTATATAGCTGTGTTAATGAATCATGCTGGACTTGTTCAAGTAATTGTTTGTTAAGAGCTTCAAGATGTGCATTGGTCCTAAGTGTTTGTTTAAGCTGAGCTTCTTTTTGATCTAGATTATATTTAGTATATAGATTAAAGATTCTAGAGTGCTGTTTGGTTGAATTTAAATTGCCATTGAGTTCTGTGGCTATTTTATAAAAGTTGTAGGCTTTTTCATAATCATATTGTTGAATGAACAAGTCGGATAAAGCATAATAGATTTTTATCTTCGACTGTTGTATACTATATTGCTTTGCGTGAGATAAAGCAGCCTCTAATGCATCAAGAGCATTAGGGAAATCTTTTTGAGACATCATTAAACGACCTAATGCGTAATTAGAATAAGTAGTACCATAAGGGTATTTTATATCTTCAGATAGCTTAAGAGCTTTAGAATAATAATCCAAAGATGAAGTATATATACCGATTTTATGATGAATATCACCACAAAGAAGGTAGACGTTGACAAGGCCTTTATGATTCTCAAAGTCTTCATAATGGGAAGCTGCATCAATACATAGTTTAAGAGATTTATCATAAAAAGAGGACTTATAGTGAAGGGTAGCAAGTGCAACCTGTAGGTTAGCAAGTAACCTTGAATCGTTTAGTAACTCTGCTAGTTGAAGGCCTTCAATAGCATAATCCATGGCAAATTCATTCATATTCATTTCTGTGTAAGCCACAGCAAGATAACATAAAGTTTGGCATCGCTTTTCCTTTACTTGATGTGATGGTGAAGCGTTAAGAGCAGCCATATAATAATGATTGGCCGTATCGTAGATACCTAAATAACGATATATATGTCCTAAAAGATTACAGGTATG
This sequence comes from Petrocella sp., assembly GCF_059865615.1. NCBI lineage: Bacteria > Bacillati > Bacillota > Clostridia > Lachnospirales > Vallitaleaceae > Petrocella > Petrocella sp. Next base: position 2,058 of record NZ_JCBCDA010000012.1, read on the forward strand.
GTAAAGCTCATCATTCATGGAAGATGTGGATTCAAGATTGTAGGCTCTTAAAGCAAAATCAAGTGCCTGGTAGAAATCGCTTAAGTAATAGTGACAGTAAGCGATGATGTTCAGTGATTCTACATGATTGGGATCAGACTGTAGTTGTTTTATTGCAGAATTCTTGTATAGAATTGGGTTAGACTCAGTTCTTTCATATTTATTATAAATATATTTCCCATTATTAATCGTCAGAATACTCACCTCAACCACCCCCGTAATTGATTGTTTATAAATACTTAATGTGTTAAATCGAAAAGTTGAACGTTCACATACAATATATGTGAGTTAAGTGAAACTTAGTATTGCCTTTTTACCATAAGTAGAATAATCAATAAGTCTTTATACCTATATTTGACCTATACAAGTATTAGTTTAACACCTTAAGCAAGCAATTAGAACGACACATATAAGATAAATGTATCTTAATTGGCTAAATGTCTACTAAACTGTCTCTAAAAGAAAAAACCGCTTAAAAAAGCGGTTTTAAATTAGAAGATTGGTTAAGGTGTCAAAACTATATAGTTGAACTTTTGCATACAATATATAGTTATGAATGCATCAACGTAATCTATATATTGTATGTAAATTTAGTGAAACTTAGTTTTGACCCTTTAACCAAGATTATATAAAATCAATTATAAAAACAGACATATCTTTTAACATATCTAGTATTGTACCATCTTCTTTCTTAATAAGAGGACGAGAAGGGGACTGTTTGTTAATGAAAATGATTTCACCTCTTTGGCCGTTACTAAGTAAAACATGCTCACCAATAAAGTTGTGTGCAATATGTTCAAGAAAAATATATAAGTATTGGGTATCAAGAAGGCCATAGCATTCTTCTTCAAACATACGAATCACATCCAAGGGATGGAAACGTTTATGATAAGGTCTTTCACTGGTCATAGCATCATAGATATCAACTATAGAAATAATTTTGGGATAAGGATGTATGTTTTCCCATTTAAGACCTAAGGGGTAACCTTGACCATTCATTTTTTCATGATGCATCAATACCGCTTGTTTAATACCGTCAGGAAGATCTGAACCCATCACCATCTGATAGCCTAAGGTAGTATGCTGTTTGATGTGATCATATTCTTCCTCATTCAAAGGGCCTTTTTTATTTAAAATGGTTTGATTCACCATGATTTTACCGATGTCATGGAGCAGGCCAGCCAAAGCTAACTCCTTGATGCTAACATCTGACATACCCAGCCATTTGCCAAGAATACTGGCTAAAAGTGATACATTCATAGAATGGTTGTAAGTGACATCATCTGCGGATTTTAACCGACACATATAACAAAAAAGTTGCGACTGGGAGACGGTTGAATCTAGAATATCATCAACAAGATTTGTTAAACTGATGGTATTAATTGTACCCGTGTTGACAATTTGTGCCAAATGTTTTTGTATATCTTCAACTTTACGGTCATATTTATAAGAAAATTCAATAAATTCTGGTGTATTTGCAAGAGACTGACGAATTTGACTTTTATTTATGATTTGCTCTTCTTGAGGGTATACATAAATATCATGAATTTGATAAAGATTAATTTTAACAATATGGTTGGCAGTAAGCAGTGTGTTCTGAGGAACAAGGAGTATACCCTCAGAACTATAAACGTCCTTAGCCAAACGCATATTAACTTCAACATTTTCTTGATTAATTCTGACTGGGCGCATAGTGACCTCGATTTTTTATTTTTTATAAATAAAAAGCCTATGAGACTTTAATTAATTATAACATAGGGTTAAATATGTAACAACATTTGTAACAAATATTCACATTTAGAGAATTTATAGGTATAATAAGATTGAGAAAATGACATATGTTATTTAATAATACAGAGGTGACCAAAAGGAGTGGAAAGAATGTTAGAAATCTACATTACGCGACATGGTGAGACAGAATGGAATAGAATAAGAAAGTTCCAGGGACAAGGGGATTCAGAATTAACAGAACTTGGCAAGCAACAGGCTGCATGGCTAGGCCAAAGACTAAAAAACATTGGTATTAAAACCATATATTCTAGTCCACTTGGAAGAGCAAAGCATACCTCGGAAATAATAAATGCATATATTGGTGGGGAAATCATTTATGACGAACGATTAAAAGAAATGCATGTTGGAGATTGGGAAGGCAGGACGATATCAGAAATTGAGGTTGAAATGCCAACAGTCCATTCGGATTTTTGGAATAATCCTGACCACTTCTATATAAAAGGTCAAGAAAGTTTTGCGAGTGTTCAAAATAGAGCAGCAAAGTTTTTTGAAGAACTTCTAAAAAAGCATAGTTCGGGAAGAATCTTTATCGTAGCTCATGCTATCATAATAAAAGGCTTACTAAATTATATTCAGGGTCGGGATATCAAACATTTTTGGGAAGGTAAGCAAATATTACCAACAAGTCTAACCAGAATCAATTCGGATGAAGATCGACTCAGCGTGATTTACATGAGTGACGTCTCTCATTATGAAAAACCCGTGGAACAAGGATGGTTTATAGATGAGGTTTAGTTTTATTAAAGATTTGTTCACGAAGCAACTTATTAATATATAAATCGCTATCAGGTCGATGAGGCAACAAGCAATTACTGCAGTCTTTAACCCCATTAACAAGTATAAAATTCCCTTTACACTCCAATAAATAGAGGGGGCAATAACAATACTTACAATTAAAAGTATCCAGCTGATCTGTCATATGGCAAGGGAAATAAGCACACTCCGTATTATTAAAAAAAGCATAACTGTTCTTCATAACGCACACACCTTTCATTAGAACTTATTAAAACAGAAAAGATAATCTCTTTTAATGTAATAAATGTACCAAGTATGCATCAAAATTGCAATAAAAATCACCAAAAAAAGCAGTAAGTATTCATTTTATAGCCTTACCTTCAAGAAGGTCTAGCAAAAATGAAAACTCACTGCTTTATAATATTCTCTTCAAAAAGTTTCAAGATAAAGTTGAATAATTTTATATGGATCTCACCAACATCGACCATGAAGTTCATGGAGCAGACTGTGTAACTGAAGTGGAGCAACATGGCTGTTACTCGTCGACTTTTGGTGCATGGATGCACCAATCGGAGACCGTAGTCATACAGACTGTGGAAGGGTTTTCATGGGACCTATTAGAATTAACCATTTATATTCTTAAGCCTTCTTCATAGCTACTTCAACAGCAACAGCAACAGCAACAGAAGCACCAACCATAGGGTTGTTACCCATTCCAATTAATCCCATCATCTCAACGTGAGCAGGAACAGAAGAAGAACCGGCAAACTGAGCATCAGAATGCATTCTACCCATAGTATCCGTCATGCCATAAGAAGCAGGACCTGCACCCATATTATCAGGATGTAAAGTTCTACCTGTACCACCACCAGAAGCAACAGAGAAGAATTTCTTACCAAGAAGGTTGCATTCTTTTTTGTAGGTACCGACAGTTGGATGTTGGAAGCGAGTTGGGTTAGTTGAATTTCCTGTTATAGAGACATCAACACCTTCAGCATGCATAACAGCTACACCTTCAACAACATCATCAACACCAAAACACTTAACAGCACCACGAGGGCCATCAGAAAAACGTGTTTCTTTGATCACGTTAAGTTTACCGGTAGCATAATCAAGCTCAGTCTCTACATGTGTAAAACCATTGATTCTAGAAATCATATAAGCAGCATCTTTTCCAAGGCCATTTAAGATGACTCTAAGTGGGTTAGTTCGGACTCTGTTAGCGCTCATAGCGATACCAATAGCACCTTCAGCAGCGGCAAAAGACTCATGACCTGCTACAAGTGCAAAACACTGGGTTTCTTCTTTAAGAAGCATAGCGGCTAAGTTACCATGACCGATACCAACAGCTCTTTGGTCAGCAACAGAACCAGGAATACAGAAAGCTTGTAAGCCTTCGCCAAGTGTTTCAGCAACATCAGCCGCCGCTGTTTGACCTTTTTTTATAGCAATAGCAGCACCTAAAGTGTATGACCATAATGCATTATCAAAACAGATTGGTTGAATGCCTTTAACAATCTCATGAACATCAACGCCTTTATCTAAACATAATTGTCTAGCATCTTCTAATGTGCCAAGCTCATATTTTTCAAGCACGGGCGTAATTTGATTGATTCTTCTATCATAACTTTCAAATAACATGATTTTAATCCTCCTGTATATTCTATTCGTGTCTTGGGTCTATGACTTTAACAGCTTCGTTAAAACGACCGTATTGACTTGTTGCTTTTTCCATCGCTTCATTGGCATCTATGCCTTTAGCAACCATTTCCATCATTTTTCCAAGATGTACAAATTTATATCCAATGACTTCACCATTAGCATCAAGGCCCATACCAACTACATAACCTTCAGCCATTTCAAGGTAACGTACACCTTTAGCACTTGTGCCATACATCGTACCAACTTGCGATCTTAATCCTTTTCCAAGGTCTTCGAGACCGGCACCGATAGGCAGACCACCTTCTGAAAAAGCTGTTTGAGTTCTACCATAGGAAATTTGTAAGAAGAGTTCTCTCATAGCCACGTTGATGGCATCACAGACTAAGTCTGTATTCAAAGCTTCTAGAATCGTTTTTCCGGTCAAAATCTCTGAAGCCATAGCGGCAGAGTGGGTCATTCCAGAACAACCGATGGTTTCAATAAGTGCCTCATGGATAATGCCTTCTTTTACATTAAGCGTCAGCTTACACGCACCTTGTTGTGGCGCGCACCAACCGATACCATGTGTTAAACCTGAGATGTCGGAAACATCGTAAGCTTTGACCCATTTTCCTTCTTCTGGAATTGGAGCGGGTCCGTGAATTGGTCCTCTTGAAACTGTACACATATTTTCTACTTCATGTGAGTAAATCATATTGGATCTCCTTCCGTTACATTGATAGTATAGTTAAGGCGTCAAAAACACTTTAACCATTGTATAAAAATTGACAAATTTATATCTCTAATTTGAACGGGTAAAGGGTCATAATTAGAGGCAAGGATAGGAAGACTTTAATGATTGTGAGATTAGTAATCATTTTATCAACCAACCTATAAATTGTATGTTGCATACCTAGAACATTTTATCATGAATGTCACAAATATTCAAAGCAAATATAGATAATTCGTTAAAAATTTACTTAGTGGAATTTCCTTGATAGTTAATGCGATGCTCCAACGCATTAACATAGCACAGACTTTCCTAGAGAATTAAACTAGGTCTCTAAGCTTCTTTGCTTAGAGACCTAGTTAACTTACTGATATAGGGATTACCACAAGATCTGACAAAAAGCCAAAATGTATCAAAAAACTTCTATTTCAACGTACTTCTAAGATAAGTTTCACCCATTAAGTATTTATCCACCTCATAAGCCATATTTCTTCCTTCGGCAATAGCATGAACAACCAGAGATTGGCCACGTCGCATATCACCGGAAGCAAAAATGCCAGGGATAGAAGTCTGGAACTCTCGATTTGTAGCAACATTACCTCTTGAATCGTACTCAACACCAAGATCATCTAAAAGTCCGGTATGCTCAGGGTGTAAGAAACCCATAGCAAAGAGGATCAAATCAGCTTCTAGGATGAACTCACTACCTTCAATTTCTTTCATAGTGTGACGACCATCTATTTGCTCCCATGCCAGTCTGACGCACTTAAGTCCTGTTACTTCACCTTTTTCATTACCGAGAAAAGCTTTTGTACCGACAGAAAATTCACGAATATCTTTGTTTAATGCAGCTTCAGCCTCATCATGAGAAGAAGAAGTCTTGTAGAGCCTTGGAAAAACCGGCCAAGGTTGAGTGATATCACGTTCTTTTGGAGGCATGGGTAATAATTCTAGTTGGGTAACATCAATAGCACCTTGTCTTAATGAAGTGCCGATACAGTCAGAACCGGTATCACCACCACCAATGACCACTACTTTTTTGCCTTCAGCTGTAACCGCTATATCTTCTGGAATCTGCTTACCGGCAACACGTTTATTCGATTGAGGGAGAAAATCCATAGCAAAATGGATACCACTGAGATTGCGACCGGATATGGTCAGATCTCTAGGCTCAGTTGAACCACCGGTCAAGCAGATAACATTATACTCGGTTTTAAGAGTTTCTACAGAAATATCGACCCCCACATTGGTACTGGTTTTAATTTGGACACCTTCAGCTACCATTTGGTCAACACGTCTTTGAATATAAGATTTTGGTAATTTATAGTCCGGCACACCGTATCTTACAGCACCACCAATGGCATCAGAACGTTCAAATAGCGTAACATGATGTCCGACACGAGCCAACTGTTGAGCGGCTGCCATGCCTGCAGGACCGGAACCAACAACGGCCACACTTTTTCCTGTACGAATAGCAGGGGGCTCCGGTTTAATCCATCCTTTTGCCCAACCTTTTTCGGCTATGGCTAACTCAATATGTTCAATGGTGATTGGGTCTTTAATTAGACCTAGAACACAACCGCTTTCACAGGGTGCAGGACATATTTTTCCTGTAAACTCAGGGAAGTTGTTGGTTGAATGTAAGACTTGTAAAGCTTTCTCCCATTGATTGTTAAAAACCAAATCGTTAAAGTCCGGAATAATATTACTAAGTGGACAGTTAGAGGAACAGAAAGGGATACCGCAATCCATGCACCTTGCGGCTTGAATTTTGATTTCGGTTTCATCGACAGGTATGAAGATGTCATCAAAATTTGAGATCCTTTTATCAGCAGGTTTGTAATCACCATTGTTTCTAGCAAATTCTTTGAATCCTGTAACTTTACCCATTTTGATCACCTCCTAATTGATGGCTGCCGTAGCAGCTTTTTTCTCAAGTACCAGTTTGTATTCGGGTGCAATTACTTTGACGAATTGTGTTATATATTCGTCATAATTAGAGAGTATACGTTTACCTTTTGGACTGTTCGTATTAAGAACATGTTTTTCTATCATAGACCTTAGAAAGGCTTTATCTTCTTTGGTGGTCACTTTTTCAACCGTAACAATCTCGAAATTACACTTATTCTTTATAAAAGTATCATCTTCTGCAAGAACGAAAGCTTGCCCACCGGACATACCTGCGCCAAAATTTCGACCGGTTTTCCCAAGAACAACCACAGTGCCACCTGTCATGTATTCACAACCATGGTCGCCGACACCTTCGACAACAGCCACTGCACCTGAGTTTCTAACACAAAAACGTTCGCCGGCCATACCATTAATATATACCTCGCCGGAAGTAGCACCATATAAAAGGGTGTTACCTACAATAATGTTGTCTTCATAATTAAAATCAGCTGATTTTGGTGGATATACGATGATTTTACCACCGGATAATCCCTTGCCCATATAATCGTTGCAATCTCCTTCCAGTTCAAAAGTCATACCTTTTACACCAAAAGCACAGAAACTTTGGCCTCCTGAACCGAGAAACTTGTAATGAATACGATCTTCAGGTAGATTCTGCCCCTTTGTGGTTATAGACACATGACCTGCGAGCATCGTTCCGACAGTCCGATGTACATTCCTTATATCGTATTCTTTGTAAACATTTTCTTCGTTGATAAGTGCCGGAATGGCATCTTTAATCAGTTGTCGATCAAAAATATGTTCTAAACTATGAGCTTGATCAGTGGAACAATAAGTACCAATACGAGATGGGAGCTCAGGTTTGTAGAGGATAGCGCTAAAATCAATGCTTCTTGATTTCCAGTGAAGCAGTTCTTTGTTAGGCTCAAGTTTATCCACACGACCTACCATTTCATTAAGGGTTCTAAAACCAAGATTCGCCATTATTTCTCTAAGTTCAGTTGCAATAAAAGTGAAGAAATTAATTAAATGCTCAGGCTTACCCGTGAAGAATTTACGAAGTTCAGGATCTTGTGTAGCGACACCTACAGGACAGGTGTTTTTCTGGCATTTACGCATCATGATACAGCCGGAAACGACCAAAGCAGCAGTAGCAAAACCAAATTCTTCAGCACCAAGGAGGGCGGCAATGGCCACATCACGACCGGTTTTCATTTGGCCATCCGCTTGAACAACAATACGACTGCGCAAATCATTCATTAGAAGCGTCTGGTGGGTTTCGGCTAGGCCTAGCTCCCAAGGTAGTCCGGCGTACTTAATGGAACTTATTGGTGCAGCACCGGTACCGCCATCACAACCGGATATAAGAACAACATCAGCATGGGCTTTTGAAACACCGGCAGCAACGGTACCTACACCAACTTCTGAAACGAGTTTGACATTGATACGTGCTTTATCATTAACGTTCTTTAGATCGTAGATCAGTTGTGCCAAATCTTCAATAGAATAGATATCGTGATGGGGTGGCGGTGAAATAAGAGCGATGCCCGGTGTAGAGTGACGTACTTTGGCAATGTCTTCTGTAACCTTGTGACCGGGCAGATGGCCGCCTTCGCCTGGCTTAGCACCTTGGGCCATTTTTATTTGGAGTTCGGTACAGTTTACTAGATATTCTGTGGTGACACCAAAGCGACCGGAAGCCACTTGTTTTATAGAACTCCTTCTACTATGATCAAAAAGTCGATCAAGGCTTTCGCCACCTTCACCCGAGTTGGATTTACCACCTATTTCGTTCATGGCCTTTGCTAGAGTCTCATGCGCTTCAATACTAATTGAACCAAAAGACATAGCTCCGGTTGCGAATCGTTTTAATATGTTCTCTATTGGCTCAACTTCACCGATATCAATTGGACTTTGGTTTTTGAATTTTAGCAAAGCACGTATGGTGTTAAGTTTTTCTGCTTGTTCATTAATGAGAGATGAATATTCTCTAAAAAGCTTCATATCATTGGTGCGACAAGCATGTTGTAGCTTGTGTACGGTATCAGGGTTGAAAAGATGTGCTTCTCCGCCTACACGCCAGGAATACTCACCACCTTCAAGTAGATGACTATAGGGGTTGCGTAAAGTATTAAAGGCGGCATTGTGTCGAATCATGACTTCTTTTGCGATAATATCTAAATCAATACCTTCGATTCTTGAAGCGGTACCAGGGAAATACGCCTTCACCACTTGAGAACTTACGCCTAAAGCTTCGAAAATCTGAGCACCATGATAACTTTGTAGTGTACAGATACCCATTTTTGAGAAAATCTTTAATAAGCCATTGTTTAAAGCTTTAACATAGTTCTTCTGTGCATCAACGTTATTTATACTTTGATCTTCCATATACAAACCTGAATGAACAAGACTTTGAATACTATCAAAAGCAATGTAAGGATTAATGGCATCAACACCATATCCTATTAGTAAAGCCATATGCATGACATCTCTAGCGTCTCCGGTTTCGACAATTAGATCAACTTTAGTACGGAGTTTTTTGCGAATCAGATGGTGATGTACACTAGCAGCTGCAAGAAGAGATGGAATAGGCGCATGATACTTATCTACATTTCGGTCAGTTAGGATAATTAAATTATAGCCGGCCTTTATGTTGTCTTCAACATTTTGGTTTAGGGTATCGAGAGCATTTTTAAGATCGACACCACCTTTGTTAGCGTGAAAAACAGCAGGTACTTTAACAGACCTAAAATCTTTATGGCGTATATGCACGATTTTTTCAAAGTTAGCATTATCCAGTATGGGTTGCTGTAGTTCTATAAAATTAATATTAATTGAAGGGTCCAAATCGCCTAGTAAATTACCACGATCACCAAGCAGTTGAACCAAAGACATAACAAGTTTTTCGCGAATCGGATCAATAGGGGGGTTGGTAACTTGAGCGAATAATTGTTTGAAATAGTTGTATAGAAGTTGAGGCTTGTTTGAAAAGATTGCTAAAGCTGCATCATTGCCCATAGAACCGATTGCCTCTTTACCATGGAGCACCATCGGTGCGATAACCTCTTTAAGTTCTTCTTCGGTATAGCCATAGACTTTTTGAAGTTGCATTAAACGGTCGGCGCCAAGTGGTAGTATGTCATGTGGAACGGGCATTTTGGACAATTCAATCTTATTGTGGTCAATCCAAGTTTTGTAAGGCTTTTGGCTGGCTAAAGTAGACTTAATCTCCTCATCTGATATAATTCTTTGCTCTTTGGTATCAATAAGAAACATTCTGCCAGGTTGTAATCGGCCTTTTTCCAGAACGGTATCTGCTTCAAAGGGAAGAACGCCGGTTTCTGAGGCCAGTACAACAAAATCATCTTTGGTCACTAAATATCTTGCAGGTCGTAGACCGTTTCGATCGAGAACAGCCCCAATCTGTGTGCCATCTGTAAAAGCTATGGCAGCCGGGCCGTCCCATGGCTCCATAAGTCCTGCATGGTATTCATAAAAACCTTTTTTATCTTCATTCATGGATTCATGTCCTTGCCAAGCTTCCGGCACGAGCATCGCAACAGCATGAGCTAAAGTCTTGCCACTGGCAAGGAGAAGTTCAAGGGCGTTATCTAGATTGGCAGAATCGGAGCCGGAAGGTTCAATGATGGGGAAGATTTTCTTGATATCATCTCCGAAAACCTCGGATTTAAGGACGCCTTCACGGGTATTCATCCAGTTAACATTGCCCCTCAAAGTGTTAATTTCACCGTTATGAGCCAGATACCTAAAAGGTTGCGCCCGATCCCAAGAAGGGAAAGTATTGGTGCTATACCGTTGATGTACCAGTGCAATGGCGCTAACCATATCTTTATCCTTTAAGTCCGTAAAGAAATCAGGTATTTGATGGGCCAATAATTGGCCTTTGTAAACCATTGTTTTAGAGGAAAGGCTAGCCACATAAAAGGCTTCTGTATATGATTTCTTTGCATCACGGATTCGTTTTTCAACTTGTTTTCTGACAACATAGAGTTTGCGTTCTAAGTCATTGACACGAATATCACCTTTGTCAATGAAAAGTTGATGAACCATAGGACGTGTACCGCTTGCAGTTAAACCACATGCTTTTTCGTTGACAGGAACATGACGCCAGCCAAGAAGCTTAAGACCTTCATTTTGAATAACCCTTTCAAAGATGCCTTCGCAATAGAACCTTGCATTAGGTTCTTGAGGCAAAAAAACCATACCTACACCATAATGGCCTTCGGATGGCAAAGTAAAATCCAACTTTCGACTGACTTTGACTAAAAATTGGTGGGGTATTTGAATGAGGATGCCGGCACCGTCGCCTGTATTTGGATCAGCCCCAACAGCACCACGGTGATGTAGATTGACGAGAACTTGTAAACCTTTCTGCACAATAGTGTGAGATTTATTTCCCTTTATATGGGCTACAAATCCTACGCCGCAGTTATCATGTTCAAACTGAGAGTCGTATAAACCTTGCTGTTTTGGTAAACCGTAAGTGTCCTTCATTATATAGTGCCTCCTAACATGGTATCATTATATTTATTGGAACTTATTCAATTAAATCATAGGTAAGAAAAAGATAGTAGAAACATTATAGCACGATTTAATTTGAGAATCAATACTAAAAAGCTTAAAAATGCAAGTTTAAAAAGAAATAATTTCATTTAGTTTAAAAAATTAAGAAGAAAAATGAATTGTATATTTGCTTAAAAAATGTATTAAATGTTGAAATGAAAGGATTTATAAGAGTAGTATTAAAAAGAAATACTAATAATTCATTATTGCAAGAAAAAATAAATTAAATTCATAAACTTGATGGGTTGATTAAAGAGACAAAAGATAATTAGTAGAATATATTAAATAAATACATAAAATATTATATTAATTCAAAAAGAATATGAATTGATAATGTCTTATCATAAAGGTTATAACATAGTTTTTTGGTTGACGTAAGGGTTTTTTGACTGTAAGATATAAATTAATGCAATATATTATTGTTTAACTTGCAAAAACCAAGGAGGACAGAACATGTATAGAATCGTGAAAAAGAAAGCATTAAATATGGCTGTAACGCTTCTTGAAATTGAGGCGCCACTAATTGCAAAAAAAGCGCAACCTGGTCAGTTTATCATACTTAGAATAGACGAAGAGGGTGAGAGAATACCCCTGACAATTGCAGACTATAACCGTGAAAAAGGCACCGTTACAATTATTTTCCAAGTGGTAGGAAAGACTACAAAAGTATTAGGTGCTCTGAATGTTGGGGAGGAGATTCTTGATTTTGTTGGTCCTTTAGGTATGGCTTCTCATTTGGATGGGTACAAGAATGCGGTTGTCATAGGTGGTGGTCTAGGTTCAGCAATTGCATACCCACAGGCCAAAAAACTTCATGAAAATGGAGCTAAAGTTACAATGATTGCAGGTTTTAGAAGCAAAGATTTGATCATTCTAGAAAAAGAAATGTCGGCTGTGAGCCATCAATTGTTTGTAACAACCGATGATGGTTCTAATGGTAATAAGGGATTTGTAACCGATGAGCTTAAAAAACTAATTGATCAAGATCCATCGATTGACCTAGTAATTGCGATTGGTCCTTTGATTATGATGAAATTTGTAAGTCAGATGACAAAGTCCCATGGGATTAAAACAATAGTAAGTATGAATCCGGTTATGATTGACGGTACCGGTATGTGTGGTGGATGCAGAGTGACAGTAGCAGGCGAAACCAAGTTTGCCTGTGTGGATGGACCTGATTTTGATGGGCATGAGATTGACTTTGATGAAGCAATGAGAAGACAAACCATGTACAAGGAACAAGAAGCAGAAAGTATGGATCAACACAATTGTCGTTTAGGAGGTATTATAGATGGCTAATATGTCATTAAAGAAAGTGAGAATGCCTGAGCAAGATCCGAATGTGAGAAACCGCAATTTTTTAGAGGTAGCTCTAGGTTATACAGAAGAACAAGCAATAGAGGAAGCGAACAGATGCCTTCAATGTAAAACCAAACCATGTGTGGCGGGATGTCCGGTTATGGTAAAGATTCCAGAGTTTATTAAGCTGGTGGCGGAAGGTAACATTGAAGCGGCCTATCATGTAATTAAAGAAACCAATAGTCTGCCGGCAGTCTGCGGTAGAGTTTGTCCTCAAGAGTCTCAATGCGAAGCCCTTTGTGTTAGAACAAAAAAAGGTGAATCGGTTGGTATTGGAAGACTGGAGCGATATGTAGCTGACTGGTACATGGCCAATAGGGAGCCGGAAATAAAAAAACCAATTACCAATGGTAAAAAAGTTGCCGTGGTTGGTGGTGGACCGGCAGGTCTGACGTGTGCGGGCGACCTGGCAAAAGAAGGGTATGAAGTAACAATATTTGAAGCCTTTCATGCAGCTGGAGGCGTTTTAATGTATGGTATTCCGGAGTTTAGATTACCTAAGGCCCTGGTACAAAGTGAAATAACAGCATTAAAAGACTTAGGTGTAGAAATAAAAACCAATATGGTTATTGGAAAAGTACTTTCTTTAGATGAATTATTAGAAGAAGGCTACGAGGCAATTTTTGTTGGATCGGGGGCAGGCTTACCGAGCTTTTTGAAAATACCTGGTGAAAATCTAAACGGTGTTTATTCAGCCAATGAATTTTTGACGCGTGTAAACTTGATGAAAGCCTACAAATTCCCGGATTGCGATACACCGGTTCGAGTCGACAAAAATGTTGCTGTCATAGGTGGAGGTAATGTGGCTATGGATGCGGCAAGGAGTGCGAAACGACTTGGAGCAGAAAATGTTTATATAGTATACAGACGTTCTGAAGAAGAACTACCGGCAAGGGTTGAAGAAGTTCACCACGCCAAGGAAGAAGGTATCAAATTTAAGTTGCTTAACAATCCGGTTGAGATTCTAGGTACAGAAAAAGGTTGGGTCAAAGGTATAAAGTGTGTAAAAATGACATTAGGAGACATGGACGCATCAGGAAGGCGTCGTCCTATCGCTCAAGAGGGATCAGAACATATTCTGGATGTTGAGACAGTCATTATTGCTATCGGTCAAAGCCCGAATCCAATGATCACATCCACCACACCGGATCTTAAGACACAAAAATGGGGTGGCATAATTGTAGAGGAAACCAGTGGTCTGAGTAGCAAAGAAGGGGTATATGCCGGTGGTGATGTTGTAACAGGTGCTGCAACAGTAATATTAGCTATGGGTGCGGGTAAAGATGCGGCAAAAGCAATAGACACTTATATAAAAAACAAGAAGTAATCGTGGTGAAAGTGTCAAAACTATTAAAGTTGAACCTTTGCATACAATATATAGTTATGAGTATATCAACGTAACCTATTAACCAGTCATAAAAAACTAGCACTTTATAAATAAACTGTGATATAATTTTAAAGATGTAAAGTGCAAAAGCGTTATTAGAAGTTTGGCTTTGAATTATTAGCCATAAGGATATTATTAAGTAAGGTTTATAGGATGACCTGGAGATATGGCATTATTGCCAATTCAATAAGCAAGAATAAGGAGAATAATATGAACTATTTGACAAATTTAATGGAGCAAGTCGTAAAAAGAAATCCAGGAGAACCGGAATTTCATCAGGCTGTAAAAGAAGTATTGGAGTCACTTGAACCGGTGGCTTTGAAGCATCCTGAATGGGTAGAAGCCGGAATATTTGACAGACTCGTAGAGCCTGAGCGACAAATTATCTTTAGGGTACCTTGGGTATCTGATGATGGAAGAGTGAACGTAAACAGAGGTTTTAGAGTGGAATTTAACAGTGCAATCGGCCCATACAAAGGTGGCCTAAGATTTCATCCATCAGTATATGCAGGGATTATCAAATTCTTGGGATTTGAACAGATCTTGAAAAATTCATTAACCGGTCTGCCTATTGGCGGCGGAAAAGGTGGCAGTGACTTCGATCCAAAAGGCAAATCCGATAGAGAGATTATGAACTTTTGTCAAAGCTTTATGACGGAGTTACAAAGATATATCGGTCCGAATACGGATGTGCCTGCCGGTGATATTGGCGTTGGTGGAAGAGAAATTGGTTATATGTATGGTCAATATAGAAGAATTAAAAATGAATTTACTGGCGTTTTAACAGGTAAAGGTTTAACTTATGGAGGCAGTCTTGCCCGTACAGAAGCGACCGGTTTCGGTATGTGCTATTTTGTTGAAGAGATGCTAAAAGCAAAAGGCAATTCTTTTAAAGGCAAAACAGTCGTCATCTCCGGATCTGGAAACGTTGCTATTTATGGCACACAAAAAGCTATTGAATTAGGGGGAAAAGTGGTTGCCCTAAGTGATTCGGGCGGGTACATCTATGATTCTAGGGGTGTGAACCTAGATACGGTCAAACAAATCAAGGAAATAGAACGCAAGCGTATCAGTGAGTATGTTAAATATCATCCTCATGCAGAGTATCATGAAGGCTGTTCCGGTATATGGACCATAAAATGCGATATCGCACTACCATCGGCTACACAAAATGAAATTGATGAAGCTTCAGCTAAAATACTAGTAGAAAATGGATGTATTGCAGTTGGAGAAGGGGCTAATATGCCTTCAACACCTGAAGCTGTTGAAGTATTTCTAAACAACAAAGTACTTTTTGGGCCTGCAAAAGCAGTTAATGCAGGTGGTGTAGCTACATCAGCACTTGAAATGAGTCAAAACAGCATGCGTTATTCATGGACATTTGAAGAAGTAGACATCAAATTACAACAAATTATGGCAGACATATATAAGAACGCTAGCGAAGCTGCAAAAGAATATGGTACAGAAGATAACTTGGTTGTTGGCGCCAATATTGCAGGATTTTTAAAAGTAGCAGAAGCGATGTATGCACAAGGCGTTATTTAGATTTGAGCAATTCAAACTGAACTTAGATATTATAACCAATCAAATACAGACCCAAAAATAGAAAGACATATTTGTCTTTCTATTTTTTAACATATAAAGGGCGATAAGTTAGACTAGACTTCATGATGATGTTCTCTTAAATGTTTGAAATGGGAAGATAGAAAAACAGCGTTAATTTCTCCACCAACCATAATAATAAGACTAATGAAAAACAGCCAAAGTATTAAGGCCATAAAACCGGTCAAACTACCATATAAGTAAGACAAGCTAGTAGAATACTTAACATAGATGGAAAAGGCACTAGAGGCAGCAACAAGACCAAGGCTTGAAAAGACCGCGCCGGGAAGAACTTTTATAAAACCCACTTTAACAGTAGGTGACAAGTTGTATAAAAAAATAAAAAAGACCATAGATAAAACTATGGTTATAGTAAACCGTAGAAAAATAACTATAGGGCTTAAAAATTCTGGCACAGTTATATTGCTTTCTATAAGTCCGTAGATGGTATTGCCAAATACAATAAGTATTAAAGAAAGTATAATCAAAAGGATGAAGCCTAGTGTGTAGAACAATGCCAAGAAACGAAGTTTAATATAAGACCGTGTTTCAACAACATCATAGGCCTTGTTGAGTGCTTGTATGATAGCAAGAATACCTTTAGAAGCAGCCCAGACAGTAACTAATAAAGCCGCAGGTATTACTTTTGTCGATCTATTTAATTCAATATCTGTAGCTATATTCTGGATGGTTTCAAATATTGGTGTCGGGAGAATAGCAATCAGATAATCGGTAATGGCAGGATCGTTAAAAGAAGTACTGGCCACAAAGTCTGTAATCAGAATAATCAATGGGAAGAGAGACAACATTAAGAAAAGCGTAAGCATAGAGGCCCAAGCTGTAATATCATCATGATCAATTTTAGTAAAAAGTAGTTTTAGCTTTTTTATAAACTCAGCCATAAGTCTACCTTCCTTTAGAAAGAATATGGTTTAATTATAACATGAAAAACAGAAAAATCATAAAGTAAGGTTAAAGTGTCAAAACTAA
>NZ_JCBCDA010000138.1:0-1140 GCF_059865615.1 Petrocella sp.
TGCATCTTGTGTATAGACGATTTCATCTTTCAGACTACTATTAAGTCTACTTGGTGGTACTAACTCTTTGGCTGTTGTATTGGCGTATACGTGGTTTAAGCCGTTGATTATGTTTTGTTCTAGAAGATCGTTTTGGCAGAATATATTTTCACGCGCTTTATCTTCAGTTTTGGGGTTATCCCAAGGGGTTTCTATGAAGCTCATTTTTTCAATTCTTGTTCCACTCCACCCTGCATCCCATGGAAAGCCTGGTGTACCATAGAGACCACCTTCTTTTGTGTACCCAATATACCTTAGAAAAGTCTCCCCTTTCCAGGTTATAGCATCACCAAACCCATTTTTTTGACCTTCTTCATAATAAACAGCATGTATCTTTTTAGGATCACTACCTTCTAGAAGTGTTGTATTAAGATTTCTGTCATGCCTTCCTTTTTGTTCAAAATAATTATAATTAGGTAGAAAATCAAATTTATGCTGTAGGTGTTGATTCATAATATCTAATTTCCCTTGAATGGTAACTTCATCAAATATGGATGGATTCGTACCACCATATAGATTATTGCTTGTAATGATTAATAAGATTATTAATATTTCTACCGTCTTCAATTTGTTCTTCATACATACTCCCATACTCCTAATTATTAAACACTTTGACATTCACCAATGGATCTCCATATACTGAAGAAATACTAATATAGCTTTGCCCAGCAGAGATTTTTGTATAATCAATATAATCGTTATATACTTTTTTGGTCTTCACAATATCCATAACCTTTTTGACAGTCGCTTGATCGAATTTACACAGTAGGGCTTTTTCTACTGCGTCATGTTGTTCCTCAAGTCCCGTACGCTCCATTAAATTAACCGACATTGATATTTCACAGTATCCTTGAGCAACCAGTTCAGGCTTTATAAACCTATATCTTAATCCTGTCGCACTTTCTATTGGTAATGTATAGCCATATACGGTTACCGTCTCTCTACCACCCCAACCAATAATAACTTCTAACCTTTCTCTTTCATCAAAAAGCCTTACTAATATGGTACTTGCTTCTGCTCGTGTTGCATTTCCGGTTGCTTTAAAGGTTCTATCCGGGTACCCACCTATAATCCCTCTTGCATAGACTTTTCTAACATATG
>NZ_JCBCDA010000022.1:0-22183 GCF_059865615.1 Petrocella sp.
AAAAGCAGATGATTACGGTAAATTGTTTATATTAAAGAACAACCAACCAGATGCAGTACTCCTATCGATTGATGAGTATGAAAGGCTTTCGGTTATCATTGAATACTTTGAAAGTCTTAAGGCGGAAGATGCAATCAAATACGCGGCGTCTTTGCCTAAAGAAGGTATAAGGAAAAGATATTCTATGGATCATTTGAATAATGAAGAAAAAAAATAGGAGTTATGCCCTATAAAAACTGACTAAAGTGAAATCACTTTAGTCAGTTTTTGACATTGAGGGGTTACCTGCCTATTAATATACATGAATTAAGCTTTGCAAACAATTGAGAAAGAGATAGATCTGGAAAGAATAGTTCTAATTGCTACATATATAGTATATAATAAATAGGATAATTATTATAATAATATTTTGACTAATTAAACAATGAGGTGTATAATGTATACTAGGTAAGAAAATTTAATCACGATAGTAATAACAAGATTTTCTTAAAGAAGACATAAAAATGGATAATTAGAGGAAGATCACTATCAACTATAGCTAGCGAAGCGGAGATGTTGAAGATTAAGCAAATAAAGTTTAGGAAGGTGTCATTATGTTAAATATAATAGCAGTCGTACTTGTAGTTTTATGGCTTTTAGGAATGGTTACTTCATATACCATTGGAGGTTTTATTCATGTTCTATTGGTCATAGCAATTATCATCATTCTTTTGAGAGTAATCAAAGGAAACAAAGTGCTATAACCGAGGTTTTAGTTTTGAAGATTAACCTTATGGAAAGGAAATAAAAAATGAATACATCTCAAGTTCAACACGCACATGAAAAAAATCTTAAATTTCGAAAAGTCATTACATATATATTTGGAATTTTGGAAGTGCTTTTGGCATTTCGTTTTATCTTTAAGCTACTGGGTGCAAATCCAGAGAGTTCATTTGTATCAGTAATTTATAGCTTATCTGAGCTGTTTCTGCAACCCTTTATCGGTATTTTCAGATCGGGGGTTGCACAAGGCATTGAAACAACTGCTTATTTTGAAGCAGCAACACTTATAGCTATGGTGGTTTATGCCCTATTGGCCTATGGTATTATTCGTATAGTAGAGATTATGAAAAAGCCACAGGCTTAAGTCGAGATTATTATATTAGTAATCTTTACAAATAGACAATCATCGTCCTTTTCAACAATGGATGATGATTGTTTTTTATTTTCCACGATGAAGACTTCTAAACGATATCCTTGAGCTTTCACATAAAATTTATATGAATATAGTGAAACAGAGTTTTGATTCTTTAACCATAATAAAGTATTTTCGAATATACATTACATTATATGGTATACTATTATAAATAAATGGTGTATTACCGTTTTTGAGAAAAGATTTTCACTAAAAAGATTATTAAGGAGGCGTTAAAGATGTTAGAAATAGGCATAAAGGCACCAGAGTTTACATTACTGAATCAAGAGGGTCAAGAAGTATCCCTTAGAGATTATAAAGGGAAAAAAGTAATTTTGTATTTCTACCCAAAGGATGATACGCCGGGGTGTACTAGCCAAGCGTGTGGGTTCACACAACTGTATCCTGATTTTAAGGAAAAAGGTGCTGAAATCATCGGTATTAGTAAGGATACCGTTAAATCTCATAAGAAATTTGCTGAGAAATATAATTTGACATTCACGTTATTAGCAGATACAGACACAGAAGTAGTTGAGGCTTATGATGTTTGGAAGGAAAAAAATATGTATGGTAAGAAGTACATGGGTATCGTAAGAACCACGTATTTGATCGATGAAGAAGGCATGATTATAAAAGCATTTGATCAGGTTAATGCAGCCAAAAATCCGGAAGAGATGTTAGACAATCTTAGTTAGGTATTATTTGTGAAAGCAGGTGTCACATATGGAAATCACATATATTGATCATAGCGGTTTTCTCTTAGAGTGGGAAAACTGTTACTGGCTGTTTGATTATTATAAGGCAGACATACCGGTTATGAAGAGAAACAAAAAGATCATTGTTTTTGTGAGCCACAAGCACAAAGATCATTTTAATCCTAAGATATTTGACTTGTATAATATGTATGAGGATGTTGAGTATGTATTATCTTCAGACATTGAAGCACTACAATTGAAGGAACAGAAGATGGGTGTAAATCAGAAGTTATGGGATAAAATTATCTGGGTTTATCCATCTCAAATGTATAGCTTAATTATCCGTGATGATAGTGAAATCATGATAAAGATACTTGTATCGACGGACGAAGGTGTTGCATTCTTGCTGACGTATCAAGAGAAAACCATTTATTATGCGGGAGATCTTAATCTGTGGGTATGGCCTGGTGAAACTGAGGCCTATAACACAGATATGACATTAAAGTTTAAGACGGAAATGAAAGCTTTGCAAGACCTTCATATTGATATAGCTTTTGCACCACTTGATCCAAGACAAGAAAAATATTATTATTTAGGTGTGGAAACGCTATTAAATACAGCAAAAGTAAAATACTTATTCCCGATGCATTTTTGGGACCAGCCCTCAATTATTAAACAATATAAAAAGGATAGAGCAAGCCATCTTAATAATACAGAAGTGATGGAAGTTCAGCAAAGCGGTCAAAAATGGAATATAAAAATCTAGATAGTTGGAGGAAAAGTAGTATGAAATTTAGAATGGTACATGAAAATTATAACGTATTAAATCTTGAAAAATCTTTAGCATTTTATAAGGAAGCATTAGGACTTGCTGAAATAAGAAGAAAAGTGGCTGAAGATGGGGCCTATATTATTGTTTTTGTGGGAAATGACGCTTCAGACTTTCAACTAGAACTTACATGGTTAAAAGACTGGGAAAAACCTTATAATCTAGGCGACAATGAATTCCATTTGGCGTTTAGAGTCGATGATTATGAGGCAGCACATGAGCTACATGAAAAAATGGGTTGCATTTGCTATGAAAATAAGAAGATGGGTATCTATTTTATATCAGATCCGGATGGCTATTGGTTGGAGATTGTTCCAACAAGATAAATCATAAGACTTGTAGGGGTGTTATGACCTTAACCAATGATATAATGGTAAAAAAGTTTTGAGGTAACAATTGATATGAAATATGCAAAAAATATACCATCAGTTGATCAAGAATTAAGTGAGACATTAATAAAACAGGGTTGGACTAGGATTAAAGAGCCTGCTAATTTATTTGCGGCTTTGTTGGCTTCCATACCATTCATGGTTGGTTGTGGCTTAGTATCCTTTCTTATCATTGCATACTTTGACTCAACGGTTGTGAATATTTTTGAACGTGTGTCTACAAATAACAATATAACCATTAACTTTAGATGGGATTACATCTTATTGATGATTATAATGATTTACATACATGAAATGCTACACGCCTTCTGGATACCTAATTTTTTAAGTGATGATAATACTTTTTTCGGTATCAAGATATGGGGTGGGTTTGTGTTTACATCGCAGTCATTGACTAAAAGAAGATTTATTATGATTTGCCTTGCGCCATATGTGACGCTATCTATATTACTACCGTTAATTTTGGGCATGCTGAATGTACTAAATGGCATTTTGATTTCTTTGATTATGATCAATGCGATGGCTTCATCAGTGGACCTCTTAAATGCATGTTTGATTTTGTTTCAGGTACCTAAAGATGCTATGGTTATCAATAATAGCTATGAAACGTATTACAGACAGATTGAAGCTGTTATTCAAAACTAAGATATTACATGAGTGATATTAAGGAGATTTATCATGTGGACTAATTTTTTGATTGGAGGATCACTGATTATTGTTGGTATGGCGGTTCATTTGTTTAAATGGTATTTTCTAATATCGGGCTATAATACCATGTCTAAAGAAAAAAAGGCTAAGGTTGATACAAAAGGGCTTGCACGTTTATTAGGATTTTATTGTTATATAAATGGTGGGATATTCATTTTCATTGGTATATTGCAACTTTTCAAAGTTGACATAAGTGTCACTTTAGCCTATGTCTTCTTAGTTATATCAACTATAGTTATACTTATCAAAGCTCAAAAGTATGATGGTAATATATTTGACAAAGAAGGTAGACTTGTCGAAAGTGCAGGTAAAAAACTTATCCTGCCCTTAGTGATTGTTACGATTACCCTTGTTGCCATTGTTTTTTTACTGTTATTTTCTTCAAGGGATACACAAATCAACATAGGGGATAGGGGAATAAAGATTCACGGCATGTACGGCGATACTTATGCATGGACATCGATTCAGTCGGTGGAGCTACTTGAGGAAATGCCTCTGGTATTAACACGTACCAATGGGTCAGCATTAGGCTCGAAACTTAAGGGTCACTTCAAAACTAAGCCCTATGGATCGGTTAAGCTTTTTGTGGACGTAGAGAAACCGCCTTATATACTTATGTTGACTTTAGATCAACCTGTAATATTTAATCTAGAAGATCAGGGTGAAACAACAAAAGTCTTCGAAAACATAAAAATGAAAGTCAAAGAATAGAAAAACACCTTCTTCAATATTGAAGAAGGTGTTTTTCTATTCTTTGTTTAGGGGCAGTACAATATATGTATATACAATACAACCGACACAAAAATCAAAAAGGGCTTCAAGAAGAGCAAAAGCCATAAGAAGCAATAGCACGATAAGGCTAATTTGTGGATTGAGGGGATATAAAACCAAAGCGGTTAGGGAGAAAAGAAAGCCAACTCTGGAAGCGAAAATCTTAGGCGCTTTGTCAATAGTAATTGGCTTTAAATGAAAAAACTTAACAATTTGTGTGGCTAACCAACTAAGTGGGCTATATTTTAAGGATGTAAAAGCGCGTATAATAAAATCAATAACAATAGCAAGAATGATGTAGACACTGCTTGTTAAGGTATAAAGTACGATCAACGTAGCAATCAAAAATCCGGTAATACGAACCACAATCTTATTGGCGGTTTCTTTTGATATGGGACAAATGAGTGTATTCATGGCAGACCTCCTGTATTGGATTAAGGTTGGAACTATTTCGATAAATAGATTATACAGCGTAAAACAAAAACTGTCAAACACGTAGTAATTATTCGTATTTAAATCAATACACAAATAAATAAAATACTACAATATAATATAAAATAGTAAGCAGATATAGAAAAGATGTTTTTTTATTAAAATAAGCATTGTCATTAGTCACATAAATCATTATAATAGTTCCTTGTTGAGTTCTAAAAATGAAGAACATGATTTGACCGGCAAATATTATAGATGGTAATAGAGTATATGATATTAATTGCGATATATAATATTAGAAAGGTAAAGAGGTTAAACCTATAGTTGAATTGTTGTATGAACAATATAAAATATAGATTATAATGTTGGGATTATTAATTAGGTTTATAGAAAGTCACAAGGAGAATATGATGAGAAAAACAAAAATTATTTGTACGATGGGACCGGCAACTGAAGGTATTTATGAAGATATGATTTTAAATGGTATGGATGCGGCTAGATTTAACTTCTCTCATGAGAATCATGAAGTTCATGGTCATAGAATTAAAACCATGAAGGCAGCAAGAGCAAAACTGAATCAACCGATTCCCTTAATTGTAGATACAAAAGGACCGGAAATGCGTATTGGCGTACTTAAAAGCAAGGTGAACTTAATTAACGGAGAAATCATCAAACTCATCTCGGAAGAGATTGAAGGCGATGAAAAAGCCGTTACCATTTCTTTTGAAGATCTCCATAAAAGTGTCAGTATTGGCCAATCTATTTATATTGATGATGGTCGTATTAATCTAGAGGTTGTGCGTGTTGAAGGGACCGATATTGTCTGTAAAATCATTGCAGGCGGTGTCTTATCTAGTAGAAAAGGTGTTAATGTACCAGGATGTATAACAGGTCTTCCCTTTATGACAGAAAGAGACCGAGCAGACATCGAGTTTGCTGTTGATCAGGACGTTGATTTCATAGCCCTTTCTTTTGTGAGCAACGCAAAAGACGTTGAATCAGTGAGAGAAATTTTCAAACAAAAAAATAGAGAAGATATTAAGATTATTTCAAAGATTGAAAACACTGAAGCGATAAAAAATATTGATGAAATCATTGCAGTGTCAGATAGTATTATGATTGCCCGTGGTGACCTAGGTATTGAGTTGCCGGTTAAATCCGTACCCATTATTCAAAAGAAACTTATCAAGAAGTGTTATACAAGTTCAAAACCGGTTATCGTAGCCACCCAAATGCTAGAGAGTATGACGGATAACCCGGTTCCAACCAGAGCCGAGGTATCAGATGTTGCCAATGCCATTTATGATGGAACCAGTGTGGTTATGCTTTCGGGGGAAACAGCTGCAGGCAAGTATCCAATAGAGACATTAAAGATGATGACAACGGTCATCTTAGAGACGGAAAATGATATTGACTATAAAGTTAAATTAGATGAAGGCGCATGGAAAGTTATTGACCAGAATGTGATTAATGCCATCAGTGAGGTAACGGTGATTGCTGCTTCAAAGATAGATGCAAAAGCGATTGTTGTGCCGACCCGTTCAGGCAATTCAGTAAGAATGATTTCAAGCTTTAGACCGGCGTGTCCAATTATTGCGATAACTTTAGAGGAAGGTTTACAACGTCAGTTGAATTTATCATGGGGCATCAAACCAATGATGAGCAGATTCATAGGGGATCAAAAAGAATTTTTCGAGAAAGTCTTAGACCAAGCTGTGGCAACAAAGTTGGTCGAAAAGGGTGATCTAATAATTCTGACAGCAGGTATTCCTACTGGCTATGATGGTAAGACCAATATGTTGAAAATGCACAAAGTTGGGGATGAAGTTATTGGTGGATAATCATCATCTATAGATGTTCATAAAAAAGCTATTATATACAAGCATTAAAAAAAGCAGTAGATTCGAATTTTTGAATCAACTGCTTTTTCTAAGTGGGTCCCATGAAAACCCTTCCACGGTCTGTATGATTACGGTCGACCGTTGGCGCATCCATGCACCAAAAGTCGACGGTCAGCATCCATGCTGACTAACTCCATCACACACACTGCTTCCAGGAACTTCATGGCCGATGTTGGCTATGAACTTTACCTTATTTTAGACGAGATAGTTGATGGTGAGTGTGGCGAGTCCTAAAAAGAAGAAGAATCCAAGTACATCGGTTACAGTGGTAACAAAGACAGCGGATGCTAGAGCCGGATCTATTTTGAATTTTTTCAATAGAACAGGGACGAAATAACCGGAAATCGTTGCAACAACGAGGTTTAGGAACATGGCAAGACCGATGACCAGCCCAAATATCAAGTTACCAACCCAGTAATAACCAAGTAATCCAACAACTAAGCCTAAGCACAGCCCATTAATTAAACCGATGGCAACTTCTTTTCTTAAGATTTCTTTTTGATTTTCAAAGGTCAGTTCTCCAAGGGCTATACCACGTATAATCATGGTTAAGGTCTGTGTGCCGGCATTACCACCCATACCGGCGACGATGGGCATGAAGGTGGCTAGTGCTACGATTTTAACAATGGTGGCCTCAAAAAGGCTAACAGTGGCCGCAGCAAGGATAGCCGTAACTAAATTCACCAAAAGCCAAGGTAACCTAGATTTAATAGCTTTACTAATGGAACCGGATATTTTTTCTTCTTCATCAAGACCTGCAAGTCGAAACATGTCTTCTGTATATTCATCACGTATGACTTCCATAACGTCATCAACGGTTACGATACCGAGCATGATGCCTAGATCATTAATAACCGGCATGGCCATGAACCCATATCTTTCAAAGATAAGTGCGACTTCTTCTTGGTCCATATCCACAGGTATAGTGATGATGTTTTCAATCATAATATTTTTAATGGGTGTTTCTGGTGTAGAAACGATAATATCTCTTAATCGTACAACACCTTTTAGCACATGAGATTGATCAAGGACATAAACATAGTAGGGTGTCTCAGAAGCCGGTGCCATATCCCTGAGAAATTCTATCGTGGCATTGACGGTCATATTTTCATGGATGGCGATGAACTCCTTAGCCATGATACCACCGGCAGAAGTGGGATCGTAGGCGAGAAGTTCATTGACTTCATTGGCATCATCTTGGTCAAGAGACAAAATGATTGCATCTTTTTCAGCATTACCAATGCTACCTAGAAGGTCAACCAATTCGTCAGAAGACATTTCAGAAATGATATGCTGTTTTCTATTTTCAGAGAAAAGAGTTAGTAACCCATATTTTTTATCATCATCAGCGTGATCGACCAGTTGAGCGATATAATCATCGGGTAATTTCTCGAGAATGCTAAGGGGATCTTCATCAGAATCGGTCAACGCTTCTAAAAAGTCAACCGGATGGATTTCATCAATCTTTTGAAGTATTTCAAGGGATGTTTTGCTATTTATGAAGTCTATAATTTCGCGCTTGTGTTCCATGGAATCACCTTCTTTTCAATAAGTACTATTATTGGTTAAAGGGTCAAAACTAAGTTTCACTAAATTCGCCTACCATATGTAGATTACGTTGATATATTCATAACTACATATGGTAGGTGAAAGTTCAACTATATAGTTTTGACGCCTTAACCATTATTATAAGTGGATTGTCAAGGCAATACAAGCCTATTAAGTCTTGAATTAAATGGCTTCCCATTGGCCGGTTTTACCGGATTCAAATAACTGGTCGATGATGCGCATGTTCATATAACTATCATTTAGGGAGATGGGTACAGCGGTATCTTCTCTTATAGATTTTGCAAAAGCGGAAAAAAGTGCATCATATTGATTGGTAGGATCAAAGGTCACGATACGCTCTCCGAGGCTATTGATAACCTTTACTTGGCCTTTTACATCGTAGTGATCATTAAAGGGAACCAGTATTTCAATACTACCGCCTGTACCATAGATTTTGACTTCTTGCGCAGGATGCATACCTGTACTTACAGTAAAAAGGGCTCTCGCTTTACCAAAATCCATTATGCCTGAGGTGAGTACATCCGTACCGAATAAATCGGAATAATGTAACATACCAAGAACTTTACTTGGCTCAGTGTTCATAATGAAGCGTGCTGTTGAAATGGCATAGCACCCAATATCCATTAGAGCACCACCACCATATGCTTTATTGTTACGGATGTTATTTGGATCATCATTTTTATAGGTGAAGATGGTATGGATTGCTTTAATATCACCAATGCCCTTGACTTTTATAAGTTCTCGCACCATTTGCCATTTGGGATGGAAACGGTACATAAATGCCTCCATAACTTTGACTTGTAGTTCTTTAGCAAGATCCATGATTTCTTTTGTTTGAAGGGCGTTCATGGTGAGGGGTTTTTCACAGATGACATGTTTGCCTGCAAGAATGGATTTTTTCACCCATTCTAAATGCAAGTGGTTGGGAAGGGGGATATAAACGGCTTCGATTTCAGAGTCACTTAAAAGTGCCTCATAGCTACCATAAGCCTTTGGTATCTGCCAGCTGGCGGCAGCTTCTTTGGACTTCTCATGATTTCTTGATGCAAGTGCGATAATTTCTACGGTGTCGGAAGCGGTTAGCGGTAACATGATTCGGGTCAGCAAATGTCCTGATACGCCGATGACGCCAAGCTTAATTTTTCTCATTTTTATCTCCATTCTTGGTTTTGTCTAGGTTGTGTTTTTATTCTAACATTCTTATGGGCAAGCATCAAATGAAATATGCGTTAAGCTCATAACGAAGCGAAGCTTCTTTTCTTCTTTATTTTTTTTCTAAGTAAATAAGGGTTATGAAAAGACCAAGGAGTCCTATGGCACCGGTTACAGCAAAGCCAGCTATGAGTCCATAAGTAAAAGCAATAAAACCGAGTAATACAGGACCAAAGACCATGCCGATACCATAAATGGCTTGGAACATACCCATGGCAGTGGCTCTTTTTTTCTGATCGATATGTTCTATACCGAGACCCATAAGAAGAGGGAAAACCAAGCTTCGCCCAATACCAGAAAAGAACTGAGCCACATACAAAAGCCATAAATGACCAATCCATGGCATCGAGATGCAAAGAAAGGCACTTATTATGAACCCAACACTAATGGTTCTTCTACGGCCAAACCGAGAAGGGAAATAGGAACCGGCTAGCCTGGATATGAAAATGGCAGGAATGATGGCAAGTGCTGTTAGTAGGCTCAACTGTATATTTTGTGCCCCTAGATTCTTAGCTAATATGGGTACGAATCCGAAGGCAGTGGCAAAAGTGATAAGCTGAGAAAGGATGGAGAGTATAGACACAACCTGAAGTTGACGATTTTTTGCGACTTCTAAATAGTCTCTAAATTTGGACTTTCTTATAGCTACAGGCTTTTCATAGATAAAGAGAGCGGAAAAAAGACCGATGGCACCACCTATTGCAGCAAGAAGAAAAAGATATCTAGTACCTAAGGTATAAGACACTACTGCACCCATGGCCATAGCGGTCAATTGACCTATAGCGTTGTAAGAGTTCATTAGACCGATTGCTTTTGTAGCCTCATCTTTTTTATAATAACTAGAATAAGTGACAGTGAAAATGACCCATGTAGCAGCAGAAACTCCGGCGAGCGCTCTTGTGACAAGGAGAGACAGCTGTGTCGGGAAAAAAAATGAAATCAATGCGCTAACGGAAGCAATAAAAAGACCTATAACAATAAAAACCTTACGCTTACCCAACATATCCGAAAAAATGCCAAGGGGAATCCTAAGCAACAGCTGTGTTAAGCCATAAGAACCGGTTATAAAGCCAATCATTTTATAACTGGCACCTAAAGTGCTGGCATAGGTCGAAAGTTCAGCGACATAGGCATAAAGTGAAAACCAGAACATACTGGTTGCAAAGGTGAAGAAATAAATGGAATAGCGTTCATGACGAGAAGGGTTCATAGAATTTTCCTTGCGAGGGGTCAGAGGCATAGAGCCTTACTACAGGATGTTAGCAATTACCATTATAACAGTAAGTTGCTTTTAAGTATCCCCCAACTTTAAACTTATTATATATGGGAGTTCAACCATATCCTTTTGCCACCTTAACCATACTAATAACTATAAAATAAAAACTACAAAACAACAATGTATTTATAAAAAACCTGACGAATTGCTAAGGTTTTTTATCTGAAAATGTGTTATATATAGAGTATAGAGTTTATTACAACATAAGAATGTTGAAAATAATGAGTAGGTGAAAAGGTGTCTTTATTTTGGTTAGTGGTACTTCCCATTCTTACAGCGCTCATTGGCTATCTGAGCAATTATAAGAAAATCCATCGTATGATTTGGGTTTCTCAAGTCAGTACGTTTATTATGGCCATTATATTTTTTGTTAAGGTTATCGGGGAAGGTACGATTACTGAAACACTAGGTAATTATTCGGGTGCTATCAGTATTAATTTGGTTGCCGATGCTATTAGTAGCCTTTTTGTGGTATTAACCACTTTTCTGTTCACGATCATGCTGTTATTTAACCATCACAAGACCTATATGAATAAACTGTTTTTATTTCTATTCTTAACACTTCAAGGGTTGATTATAGCCATCTTTTTATCCAACGACCTCTTTGATATTTATACACTTGTGGAAGTGGCTACGGTAGTGGTGAGTATTCTAATTATGTTCAAAAAAGACAGTCAGTCAATATATGATGGTATGGTCTATCTGTTAACCAATCTGGTTTCCATGGCCTTTTTTCTATTTGGTCTTGGGTACATCTATAAAATATTTGGAACCATGGATTTATCCTTGATAAAAGCGGGCGTACCTTTTATAGAAAATAAAGATAGCTTGATTTTACCCTATGTTTTTCTAATTACAGCCATAGGACTCAAATCCGCCATCATGCCTCTTTTTAGTTGGTTACCAAGGGCACATGGTACACCATCAGCCCCTTCTATTGTTTCAGCAGTGTTGTCAGGACTATATGTTAAAGGTGGTGTTTATCTTTTTATACGTTTTCAGGATACCTTTAAAGCAGGACTGGATACAACAAGTCTTTTTCTCTTAATTGGCTTTATGACAGCAGTTTTTGGGTTTGTTTTTGCCTTGTCTCAAACGGATATCAAGCTTATACTTGCATACCATACAGTCAGTCAAATTGGCTTGATTATATTTGGTCTTTCTATGAATTCAGTATATAGTTATTATGGATCTATTTACCATATCATGAATCATGCTGTTTTTAAGGCGACGCTCTTCCTAACAGCAGGCATGATTATTGAAGAATATGAGACCAGAGATATTAGAAAAATCAAAGGTGTTTTTATGCGAATGCCTTATGTGGCTATTATAATGAGTGTGGCCATACTCAGTATTACTGGTGCACCTTTATTTAACGGTAGTGTGTCCAAATACCTCATAGAAAAAGGTATAGGCTATCAAACCTATCTTGAGTATGGGTTGTTATTTATTAATCTAGGGACCATCGTGTCTTTTGTTAAGTACGCAACCATGTTATTTGGCCCTCATAAGAAGAGATATCAAGTCCGTCTCAATCAAAAAATTGCATTAGGTATCCTAGCAACGGTCTGTTTCGTAACAGGCGTTTTTGGACAACGCATTACCAGTATACTTTTCAATCTGGAAATCATCATAGACTTTAAAAGCTATATGTTAAAAAGTACACTATATTTATTTAGCTTGTTACTAGGTTATCTATTCTATAAACATCTATATCCGAGGATTGGATTTTTTAGAACTATGCGTGAAATTGAATTGAGTTTTAACGAGATTATCTTCTCCATTGTTTTCTTTTTCGGCAGTATGCTTAGTTTTCTAATGGTGGCCTATTAAAAAAAGACAAATGGATGAAGATACCTTAAAGAAGAAGCAATTAGTAGGAAAAGGAAGGAATATCATGAATAAAAATATTGAAGCTATTTTGAATGAAAATAATCTTTGTGTTTTATGTACTGAATACAGAGGTAATCCTTATTGTTCATTGATGACATTTACACTAGATAAAGACAACAAAATATTGTATATGGTCGCTATAGATGATTCGAAGAAATATAGAAATATTGCCTTAAATCCAAGTGTAAGTATATTGATGGATAACAGACAGAGTTTAGGCAAGGCATCCAAAAATGAAATAATATCAGTAACATTTGAAGCTAGTTATGAGGCAGTGGATAAAGAAAAGGCTGAGGAGGGGAAAGCATTATTACTTAAAAAACACCCAGATTTGTATGAAATTATTCAAGATCCCAAATGTAGACTTCTTAGTATTCGCCTAAAAGCCTATAAGCTTTTAATGGGACCAACTAAAAGTGAAGAGGGTCACATATAACATTAAGATATTGAAAGAGGTTAATCCAATTAAATAAGTTATGCTAATTGTTAAAAATTTAATGCGTTAAGTTGTTAAAGGTTAGGAATTTTATCCTTTTGGTATATTTACTTCATTGTGCTAGTGTGGTAACATAGTGGGGCAGAAAAAATAAAAGGAGAAAATGATAATGAAAAAAACGATTTTTACTTTAATGATATTGGCAATGGTATTAACATTAGGTGCATGTGGTAAGGCAACACCTACTGAGGATATTTATGAACAAGAGACAACAACAAAAGACACGTTGATTGTCGGGTTTGACCAAGATTTTCCACCTATGGGATTTGTTGGTGATGATGGTGAGTTTACTGGCTTTGACCTTGATCTTGCAGCGATTGTTGCTGAACGACTAGGCAAAGAACTTGTCTTACAACCAATTGCTTGGGATTCAAAAGATATGGAGTTAGAATCAAAAAATATTGATTGTGTATGGAATGGTTTTACGATTAATGGTCGCGAAGAGGCATACACATGGACAGAGGCATATATGGCTAATAATCAAGTGTTTGTTGTAACGAAGGGGTCTGGTATAGAGACTTTCGCAGATTTGGCGGATAAGGCTGTTGTGGTACAAGCAGACTCAAGTGCAGAAGCGGCACTTGGTGAAGTCGAGGACTTAGTTGCAACTTTTGGTGATTATCTAAAGGCACCGGATTATAACATGGCATTAATGGATCTTGAATCCGGTGCAGTGGATGCTGTTGTTATGGACGAAATTGTTGCTAGATACCAGATTGAAAAAAGAGGCAGTGCATTTGTTGTGCTTGAAGAGGCCCTTGCAGCAGAATCATATGGTGTTGGATTCTTACTTGGAAATGATAGCCTTAGAGATCAAGTTCAAGAAACCCTTGAAGCTATGGCGGCAGATGGAACTCTTGAAACTGTTTCTATGAGGTGGTTTGGCGAAGACGTTACAACAATAGGTAAATAGAAAAACCAAGTATTGTATGTAAAAGCACAACTATATAGTTTGACACTTTAACCATATTAGAGATAAAGTGATCTGATTAGGAGGATGTTTTGGATTTATTGACCCTGTTATCAAATCTAAGTGACGGTATGATTGTCTCGATACAAATATTTGCTTTGACATTGGTGCTCTCACTTCCTTTAGGGTTGATAGTGGCACTCGGTAGAATGTCCAAAAATCCCATATTGAGAAATCTTGTTAAGGTATATATATCTTTTATGCGTGGGACGCCTTTGATACTTCAACTGATGGTTGTCTATTTTGGTCCTTTTTATATATTTGGAATTAGAATGCCAAGAGGATATAGATTTTATGCTGTCATCATTGGCTTTGCACTAAATTATGCTGCCTATTTTGCCGAAATTTATAGAGGTGGTATAGAATCGATGCCTGTCGGTCAATATGAGGCAGCAAAGATTCTTGGTTATTCCAAAATACAGACTTTCTTTAGAATTATCATGCCACAAGTCATACGACGTATTATCCCCTCTATTACCAATGAGGTAATAACTTTGGTAAAAGACACTTCTTTAGCTTATGTTATATCGGTTACAGAAATGTTTACTGTGGCTAGAGCAGTGGCTTCTGCTCAAGCAAATATGATGCCTTATGTGGCAGCCGGTGTCTTCTACTATGTCTTTAACTTTGTGGTTGCAACGGTAATGGAAAAAATTGAAAATAAATTAAGTTATTACAGATAGGAGGTCATCATATGAGTTTACTTGAAATAAGACAGCTAAAAAAAAGCTTCGGTGACCTTCAAGTCATTAAGAACATATCCCTAAAAGTTCAGCAGGGAGAAGTGGTTGCAATTATTGGTCCATCCGGTTCAGGAAAGTCAACTTTACTGAGGTGTGCGACTATGCTAGAATCCATTGATGCAGGTGACATTCTTTATCTGGAAGAATCAGCCTTTGAGACAGATCAGGAGGGTAAACCTCACAAGGTTACAGGGGCAGAACTGAAAAAGATCCGTAGTTATTTTGGTCTTGTTTTTCAAGATTTTAATCTGTTTCCACATTTTTCAGTGATAAAAAATGTGACAGACGCTTTGATTCATACTCAGAACAAAAGTAAAGAAGAGGCATACGATATAGGTCGGAAACTGCTTAAAAAAATGGGATTAGCTGAAAAAGAGAATGCATATCCTTTCCAGCTCTCTGGTGGTCAACAACAAAGGGTATCAATAGCAAGGGCTTTAGCTCTGAATCCAAAGGTCCTCTTTTTTGATGAGCCAACGTCTGCCTTAGATCCTGAGCTGACCAGTGAGGTACTTAAGGTCATTAAATCATTGGCAAAAGAGCATATGACCATGGTGATTGTAACCCATGAGATGAATTTTGCAAAAGAAGTAGCCAATCATGTTGTTTTTATGGATGAAGGTGTTATTGCTGAAGAAGGTACACCGGAGGAAGTATTTGGCAACCCTAAGAGTGATAGGACAAAAGCTTTTATTAAGGGGTATCATTAGGTTAATAAAAATATATCAACGAGACCTCTGGGTGGATAAAAGCTTAGAGGCCTTTTTTTGAGCGGGATTTCAGGAGAAGACTACGCTCAATATATGATATAATCATATTGGTAAACCAATAATTAAGTAAAAGATGGTCAAGGAGGTAGCGATGAAAGTGTTGATGATTAATGGAAGTCCTCATAAGGTGGGATGTACTTATACCGCCTTGAAAGAGGTGGAAAAAGAACTGATTGGCGCAAACATCAAAGTGGAGATGGTCCACTTGGGGCAATCACCGATTCGAGGGTGTACAGGTTGCGGCAAATGTGCCAATAACCGCTGTATATTTGATGATGATATCGTCAATCGAATTATTGAGAAATCTGAATCCGCAGATGCCTATGTTTTTGGCTCACCAGTTCATTATGCAGGGGCCTCCGGAGCTATAACTTCTTTTCTTGACCGATTTTTTTATGCGGCTAAGCATCATGCCTATAAGCCGGGAGCTGCAATCGTCAGTTGCAGAAGAGGCGGATCCACAGCAGCCCTAGATCAGTTGAATAAATATTTTGCCATTAGTAATATGCCAATGGTGCCCTCACAATATTGGAATATGGTTCATGGCAACACGCCAGATCAAGTTAAGCAAGACCTTGAAGGGATGCAGATTATGAGAAGCCTTGGGAAAAATATGGCATGGTTGCTTAAGTGTTTAGAGGCCGGAAAAGCGGCGGGGATAGAAGTGCCAGAGCGGGAGAAACGCATTGCTACGAACTTCATTCGCTAGAAGGCATTAAACCAAAGCTTTTGTGACCCATTTTTTATTGTGCCACCTTAAAAAATTCAAGATGCCACGTACCCATTCATCTAATAACAAGGCAAGCCACACCCCCGGAAGTCCCCAATCAAAGATGACGACAAAAACATAGGCACCGGCAGCGGCAATGCCCCACATAAAAATGAGACCGATGGTAACAGAGAAAATGACATCGCCGGCACCACGAAGACCACTGATGAAAACGATGTTAAAAATGCGTCCAAGCTCTAAAAAAGCATCGATTGCAAGAATAATCATACCCCATTTTATAATGCTAGGGTTGTCTGAAAAGATGCCCATGAGATGGCCACCAAAAAAATAAAAGATAACACCGATGCCACACATAACATAAAAAGCAATCCTAAAATTCTTAATACAGACATGATAAGCCTCATCTATAAGTCCTTCACCAATAAGGCGACCGATAATGATTTGGTTGGCTTGGCTAATAGCAATAGTAACGATTAAGGCAAAGGTGACGATGCTGCCAACATAAGTACGTACGATGGACATTTCTTCGCCTAGATAGACCAATACAATACCTGTAATTACAATCTGGCTGACATTATAAGAGAGGTTTTCAAGAGCAGCAGGAAAACCTAGCTTTAACAACAGCCTTAATATATATTTGGGGAAGTTCTTAATATAGGTTATGGCAGAGAGTGGTACAATGTGCTTAAAAACAAAAATTGTTGATAAAACAACCGCAATCAGTCGACTGATTGAAGTAGCAATAGCAACACCGGCTGCACCAAGAGCCGGCAAACCCAAAGCGCCAAAAAGCAAGGCGTAGTCACCGACGATATTAATAATGTTCATCGTTGCAGTTATATAAAGTGTTTGTTTGCTGTAGCCGTAACTACGCATCGTAACTGTAGAAATATTTAAGAAAGCCTGAAGAAACATAAAGATACCTACGATACGGATATAATCACTGGCATAACCCATAAGACCCGGTGTGATACCGATAAGAATTAAAAGGTCCGGACCGAAAAAGAAAAGACCGATAGAACAAAGCCCACCTATGATGGTTAGTACAACATAAGCGACTATAATGGTCATATGACAATCAATCCATTTTTTTGCGCCGATAAACTGAGCAATTAATATGGCAGCACCAACGCTAATAATTGTAAATATAATATTAGTGAAGTTAATTAACTGATTAGCGATACCCACTGCTCCGGCTGCTTGGTCAGATATACGGCTTAACATCAAGGTGTCAACAACACCAAGGGTCATAAAAAGTATGACCTCGAAGAATATGGGGATAGCTAAGCTCATTAAGGTAACTTTTTTTACCATGATGTACTCCTATGGATCTTCGTTAATAGTTAAAGTGCTTGTTTGGATATCGAATCTTTTGTAACTTGAATTATACTTGATTATCTATATATGTCAACAAAACAAAACAACCGAAACAAAAGGTGTGAGGTAGGCTATAATTTAGAAAATGAATAGAGTTATGCCTACTTATAAAGAGCATCCAAATATTTTCAACATTTGGATGCTCTTTATAAGTAGGCTCTTAAAGATAAGTTATAAGTCTTTTAAAGGTCAATGATCTTGTTCAGACTTGATACCTTCATAAATAGATTGCATTTCTAAGTCCAAGAGTGTAATAGAGTTGGCGCAATCCAATAAACGATCACGAAGATCTTCAGAGACATCATCTTGGGTCTTGTATTTCAACTTATGCTCTAGACTGGCCCAGAAATCCATAGCGATGGTACGAATCTGTACCTCAACTTTGACATGTTTTGTCGAGTCGGAAAGAAATATAGGTACAGCTACAATGAGATGGAGACTTCTGTATCCGTTTGACTTTGGGCTCTCAATATAATCATTGCGCCGTATCAAGGTGACATCATCTTGTTGTATTAAAAAAGAAGCAATTCGTTCGATGTCGTTGATGTAGTTGCAGACAACACGAATACCGGCTACATCCGACAAGTTGTTCCATATACTTTGGGTGTTGGTTTCTAGATCTTTTTTTATGAGCTTATCCATGATGCTCTGTGGTGACTTGAGCCTGTATTCAATATGATGAATAGGACTATGGTCGTGTTTGATCTGGAATTCTTCATCTAGTATTTCCAACTTGGTGCGCACCTCTTTAATCGCAGCACGGTACAGTTGTTGTATGACCCCAAATTCTTGAATGTTTTCAATAAATTCCGTATTTTTAAGGATGTCAAGGTGTTTATTACCTATGTTCATCTGTAATATTTTATGAAATTCCATACATGTACTCCTATCGTCATTTATGATGCTTTGAGTATATCAGAACATGTCGAAAGTTCATATAAATAATGTATAAATAAATATTAAAAATATATTTATAATCAAAACCTAATAGAATCCATCTGAATAGCGAACAATCCACATATCTAAGTCGTCTTATGACAATAGGGTTACAAAATCATGCATATCTAGATTGAAAGTGAACATATCTGCTATAATAAGTATGACCGATGGGTCGAAGGAGGTTTCTTATGAAGTTGATTAGAATTATAACACTAAGCCTTATACTATCTGCAGTATATATTATCACATCAAGCATGCTGACCATCCAGGGTCATGCCCAAGATATACGTTTGATTGTAGATGGAAAAGACATAACAGAATTGTCCACACCTATTATTCAAAATGGTAGAACCATGGTACCCATACGGTTTGTTACAGAGGAAATTGGCGCAACCGTCAACTGGGACCCCAATAATAGAACAGTTGAAGTCATTAAAGGGAATCAAAGTATTTTTCTAAAGATTGGGAGCGCTTTAGTAGGCTATAATCAAGGCGCGTCTTATCAAGTGAGTGATGTGACACCCCTCATCCTTGGGGATCGTACCTATGTACCACTGAGATTAATCAGTAACGCTTTTGGCATTGGTATTGAGTGGGTGAATGAGACAAGGGAAGTTCTTGTAGACTCGAATAAAACATCTGTAAAAGCACCCTTTCATGAGGTGGTCATATCATCCCTTTCCCCAGGACAAACGATTCAAGGTAAAACAGCAATCACATTCACCTTTGGTGACCGTTACAGGGCATCGCTTGTAGAGACGCGATTGCTTCTTGTGGACCGACAAACAGCTACCGGTTTTGTTGTCGGTAGAAGCTTGGGCGATTCAAATAGCTTAACCTATGTGCCTTCTCTTGAAGAAAATGGAAACAAGGTCATGGTTGTTGCACTCTATGATAAGAACAATAAACTAATCGCTGCAGATGCAGTGCCGGTGGTTATTTCAGTAACGCCTAATATAGTATTAGAAGGACTTGCTCATGACGAAATCATTCAGAAAACAGTGATACTTAAGCCGAATGTTAATTTTATGGCGGAACATCTTACTTATGAGCTTACCAATCTAAGCACGGGTAAAGTCATGACGGTCATTGAACAAGATCCTTTCGGTTCGTATACGTGGACACCTACTAAATCCCAAGAAGGGAGTTATAGTGTTAAAGTGATGGCCTATGATGCTACGGGAAAGGTCTACCATAGTGCACCCTATACTTTTAGTGTTCAGGTGGAAGCAAGCCTTAGCTTGACCGGCGTCACGGCAGGCATGACGGTCAATAAGCCAGTCACCTTGCTGGCATCAAGGAATTTTGATGTAAGAGAAACAACCTACTTAATCAAAGATGAAAAAACGGGTGTGGAAACGGTACTGGCAACCCTACCTTATGGTGGTTATAGATGGTTTCCAGATCAAAGCTTTTCTGGAAATAAATCACTAAAAGTCAGAGTGATTGATGCAGGCGGAACAACACGAGAAAGTGCTTATATTCAAGTGAAAGTAGATGGTAGTC
This sequence comes from Petrocella sp., assembly GCF_059865615.1. Classification (NCBI taxonomy): domain Bacteria; kingdom Bacillati; phylum Bacillota; class Clostridia; order Lachnospirales; family Vallitaleaceae; genus Petrocella; species Petrocella sp. The sequence continues at coordinate 20,381 of NZ_JCBCDA010000022.1, forward strand.
CAAGACTCCAACTCTCAGGTGTCGGTCCTAATCAAGTATTAACCGGTGAAACGAAGCTTAATGTAAATAGTAATGTGACAATGGATAAAGTCAATTATATTCTGATTAATAAAAGTACAGGGTCAACCAAGATTGTCGGACAAGATATTCCGGCTGATAGTGAATGGATATTTAAGCCAACAGCATCCGATGGGGGGCAAGTATCATTGAATGCGGAAGGTTACTACAATGGTACTAAAATCATATCAGAGACCATAGATTTTAGGATATACTTGGATAAAACCTTTGGTCCAAAGGCCATAATAGAAAAAGACAAGTTTCTAGCATTTTCATCCGGTATGGCAAAGACATCTTGGAATAGTACAGGCATGTCGGCGGCGTTACAAACAGCACAAGCCATATTAGAAACCGGTTGGGGACAAAGTGTGCCAAGGGATAAATACAGTGGTAAGTTTTCTTATAACCTTTTTGGTATAAAAGGTTCAGCAACCAATGGATCTGTCACGTCTAATACATGGGAAGTCTATAATGGCGTAACCTATAGAGTAGATGCGAATTTTAGAGCATACAATAACGCACAAGAAAGCTGGAACGATCATAAAAGCTTGTTGTTCAATGCAGATCGATATGCACCTTTTAGAGATGTGATGTATCACAGTAGCTTAGGTGCATGGGCCATTAAGCGAGCAGGGTATGCAACGGATCCACAATATCCGATTAAGCTGATGAAGTTAATTCGACAATACAACTTGAAAGAATTGGACAGAGTTGGAATATAGTTCATATATCAGCGCAAGTAAAAAGCAGATTCAAATGAATCTGCTTTTTATTCTCTAGAAGCGTGTCCAGCTAAGCTGGTCACTTACATGTCTATGCTGTGTTAACGATCAAGGAAGTCTTTCCTGCCGGAACAATTTGCTTAGCAAAGCGAGGCGTAGCCTCTTTGTACTTCTCTAGGAAAGTCATACTCTAGCATTCAGCTTTAAAACATAGCTGAATGCGTCAAGGTCCTTTCCTTTCGAACCGTTCAGAAATATGAGCAAAGCTCATAACGAAGCAAAGCTTCTTTTCTTGTTTAATAGGATTGTTTTACGTTTAAATCAAATATCTATTATTCAGTGATTACGCCGACCTTTGTTGCCAAATCAAGGTTTTTAACACCATGAGGTGCTTTTTCGATTTTGCCGGTTAAGTCTGTTCCGGCGTATTGACCATTATGGGTACCATTAGCCCATTGGGGAATATCCGATACATCATAAATGATGTTGTTATGTGCGACATATGCAGGCATACCATCTTTACCATTATAGGGAGCTAAAGCCTCTAGGGTTAATTCAATGTTTTCTATATCTATAGCAGGTTCATCCATACCCGTATCAGGTTCATCGGTGTCAATAGGTTGTTCATCTTCAATGGGCACATCTGCCTCATCAAATGGAACAATGGTAGCCTCATCCGATTGACAACCGGTTAGGGATAATGTTAATACTACAAGAGTTATTAGGAACCATTTCATATCATCACCACCTTTTTTAAACAGTCTGGGTTAATTAAAGTGTTAAAACTAAGTTTCTCAAAATTATAGACTATTGCATATAAAAGTTCAACTATATAGTTTTGACACTTTAACCATAGGTTAAATAAAATACCAAGGACGTAGATAATGAAGTAAAAAGAGTTATACAATCAAAACACCCATATATCGATGGACCTTTGCTAAAGATCTCTTTTTGCTACGTTTATAAAGCAGACCTAAAAAACCATTCAAAGCCAAAACCAATAATAACAATGAGCCGGTATGAA